>DASURS010000028.1:0-46286 GCA_036279935.1 Pyrinomonadaceae bacterium | reverse complement strand
CTTTGCGCCTTTGCGCCTTTGCGGGATACTGCTTTCTTACTTTATACGTCTCGATCTTGTTTCGATTACTCCTGTGAACACCGATCTCTTTAGACGGCCTTCTCACGCGAGAAGAATTTTTTGAACAACGCACCGAGACCGACAACGCCGGCGACAATCAGTTTCCACAGCCACTTGAACGCGCCCGTCTTCACCAGCGCAGCGGTCGTCCCGCCTACGATCAATCCGGTAAGTCCGTAAGCCGCGGTCTTGTCGCCCGGACGAAACTCGGAATAACGTTGTCCGGAGTTGAAATCGAAACCCGCCAGCATCGTTTTGAACTTCGGTAACGTCTCGGCAAGCAGCGCCGGATCCGTCACCAGCGTGACCTCCATCACGCCTCCGCGGCCCAGCATGCGAGTATTGTAGTTCACCACCGGCTGTCCGTTGCTTTCAGCCCTGATGGCCCATTCGAGATTGTGCGTCGTTTCGTTGTAGCGCGGCGGCATTTCCCAGCCGACGACGTTCAATGGAGTCCAACCGTTGCGCACGCGCTCTTTGTTGCTCTCCGCAGTGCCCGTCTTGATCGACTCCAACAACGCGTTGGCGTCCAGCGAGTCTTTGTCGTCGTCTTTGACGTAACCGACGTCGTCGAATTCGAAAACTGCGAACCACTCCTCACCGCCTGGCGCGACAAAGCCCAACTCTCGTCCCGTCGTCGGATTGTGAACGGCTTGCATGATCGTGCGCGTTTCGTCTGCGCCGGCGAACACGTAACCAGAGGGAACCTGAACCTGCGCCTTGCTGCCTAGATCGCCGACTGATGGACCTTTCTGCCAATCGACGCCTTCAAAGTTCCCCCATCCGAACTGCTCTTCCGCCGAGGGAGAAGGCGAGGGAGCGGGTTTTTTGCGTTTGTTTTGACCGGCCGCGATGAGGGCGCAAACGCACACAACAAGGAGAACGACGAGCCAACGGTTTTTCATTTTAAGTACCTCCTGGGCTTTCCTGGGTAAGGACTAAGAGTTAACTGAATGAACCAACAGTGAAGTTGAACTGCGACGGGAAACGGTATAGGTCGCGAAGCAGTCTAGGCACCCCGGCTGGGCTCGCGCGAGTATACCAACGGTCCGCATTTTCGGCGAATTTTTTTACCGTTACCGGCGGCACGGTTGGCGATGGGCGTATTCGATGTAAATCGGTGTTTCTGCTACCATGGCCCCATGCGATTTTTGAGTTTGAAATTAGCCTGTCTCCTCGTTCTTACAACCTTAACTATCCCAACAGTTGCGCGCGCTCAACAGCAAGCCCCGTCGGCTGATGTGGTGATGGTGTTGCCCTTCGAAAACACCTCGAACCGCGGTGAGTACAACTGGGTCGGCGAGAGCTTTGCCGACGCGCTCGCGGAGCTGCTAAACAAGCCCGGCCTGATCGTCGTCACAAGCGACGAGCGTGAGTTGGCCTATCAGCGGCTGCGACTGCCCGAAACGGTGATTCCGTCGCGCGCCACCGCGATCAAACTCGCGCGCCAGGCGAAAGCGACGATGATCGTCGTGGGAAGTTATTCGGTCACGCCACCCGCCGCTCCCGCCGGCGCCGCGGCGAGCGGTGAGAGCAAACAGCCGACAGACGCGTACGTCCAGGTCACTTCGCGCGTGATCAAAGTCAATGAAGGACGGACTCTCGGCGAGGTGATGGACGGCGGCTGGGCCACGCGCCAGTTCGACTACGGCGGCGCGCTTACGACGCTTCAGGACATTCACGGACGGCTCGCGTATCAGATCCTTTATCAGCGCGACAAGGCGTTGCCCTACTCGCAAAACCAGATCGTTCAGGAAGCGACCAAGATCCCGCAGAAAGCGTTCGAAGCTTACGTCAAAGCGGTGCAGCTCGATCTGCGCGCTGAAACGCGGCAGATCTATCTCAGAAACGCATTGCACTATTACGGCGAAGCATTGGGCGGCGCTGTTTATCCGCAGGCCGCGTTTGAGCTGGGACGCAGCTACATGAGTCTCGGCAATTGGAAGGAAGCGACCGAGTACTTTTCGAAGTTACAGAAGAAAGAGCCGCACTACGCGGAGGCTGCGTTCTACGCGAGTCTCGGCTACACAAAGCTCGGAGACTACGGGCGCGCGCTCGCGACGATCGTTCCGCTGTCGAGCGATCTGCCGCTGATCGGCGTTTACAACAACGCCGGCGCAGTCGCGCTCACAGCCGCGCGCGAGAACAAGAACGACGCGGAGCGTAAACGGCTGCTGGCGCAGGGCAGCGACTTTCTCGCCCGTGCGGCGGAGTCGGCGCCCAACGATCAAATGGTGCACTTCAACTACGGCTACGCGCTGTTTTTGCAGGGCAAGTACAACGAAGCCGCCGACCAATTTCGTCCGGTGATTACGGACAATCAACGCGACGGACAAGCATATTTCCTGTTTGCTAAGGCGCTGGCGAAGACGGGCAAAACCGAAGCGGCTACTGCCGCCGACGATATGGCGCGGCGTTATCTTCAGACGGCCTACGCGAAGTGGGAAACTGAGTGGCAAAAGTCACAGTCGACGAGCGGCGTAGCCCTGCGCATGCGCGACGTTCTCAATCGCGACGAGGTTTTCAACCTGATCCGGCAACAGAAAGAGATCACGGCGAACGCTGACTCGCCGAGCTCGGCGACGCAGGATCTGCTCATCAAAGCGCGCGATCTTTATCAGGCGGGCCGCGACGACGAAGCGCTTCCCGAGCTGCATCGCGTTGTGATGATCGAGCCGACAAACGCGGAGGCTTACCTGCTGAGCGGGCGCATCAACCTGCGTCGCAGCGATCAGGAAGCGGCGATCGCGGCACTCAAGACCGCCATCTTCTGGGATCCGAAACTGATTGACGCTCATATTCTGTTGGGACGAATCTTTCTCGATCGCGGTGACCGAGGCGAGGCGCGCAAGTACGCGTTGAGCGCTATCACGATCGATCCGAACAACCAGGAAGCAATCGCTCTGCAACGGCAAGTGACGATGGGGAACTGACGGGATTGTCGACTGCCGATTGCCAATTGCCGATTGGCCGCCTGCATCAGGGCTACTTGAGTTCAAGCGCGCTCGTTGGTTTGAAGCCAAATCGGCAATCGGAAATCGACAATCGGCAATGCCGTGGCACGCGAGGTGCTCAAGGAAGAACCGGCACGACACGGAATACACGAAATTGTTGACCGTGCCCCCGCCGCCAACATCCCCTGAGCGCCGCCTGCCGCTGCGCCAGCTACCTTCCGAGCGATCCTTCAGTGCTTCCCCCCGATACGCGGACCCGGTCAGAAATGACTGGGTCTTCCCGCATTTTTGATTCCTATTCGAACTTCAAAAATCCCGCACTACCAGCGCTAACAACTGACGGCGCAATTCGTCAGGCAGACGAAATTTGTCACTTCCACGGTGACGCTTTCTGTCTTTTTGAGTCAATTTCGAGCTAATTGACCACCCTGAATCACGCGTCAGTCACCGTGCTCAAAAAATTTTTTTTGGCTACACTCACGCAGTGCGGCAAGTGTTACCTACATGGTCGGAATGGGGCGCGGCAGGCGCGACGGCCCTCCTGCTCATCCTCGCGTTTCCAAATTTCGAGCTCTCGTTGCTGGCGTGGATCGGCCTGGTTCCACTGCTCGTGGCGGTGGCACGCCGGCCGTCGCCTGTGCGCGCGCTGATCCTCGGCTGGGCGGCGGGCAGCGTCTTCTTTTACGCGACCTGCTCATGGTTGACCTACTCGATGATCCATTACGGCGGGTTGCCGCCGGTCGTTGCCTATCTGTTACTGGCGCCCGGAGCAATCGTGGTCGGTTTATTTCCCGGGCTCGCCATCATGCTCGTCGCTCTTATGATCAAGCGATGGGGCCAGTGGGCCGTGCTCATCGCACCCTTATCCTGGACGGCATTCGAGTGGGCGCGACTCGCCGTCACCGGACAGCTCTGGAACGCGCTCGGTTACTCGCAGGCGTTTCACTGGTTGCTGATTCAACCGGCGAACTGGGGCGGTGTTTACGCCGTCAGCTTTTTGATTGTCGCGATCAATTCAGCAATTGTTTTGGTAGTCACGAAGAGAACGCCGTGGAGGATTGCCTCAGCGTTGTTTGTTGTTACGTTCGTGATTTGCCTGGTTATGGTGTCGCGCTTTCTCGGAATTGAGAAGTATACCGGTTCTGATATCGCTTCAGTGTGCGTAGTCGCGGTTCAACCAAACGTGCCGATGACGATTGTCAAAAGCCCTGCGGAGTTGAACCAGTTACTTGAACGGCATTTGTCGTTGAGTCTCAGCGGCCTGAAGCAATGTTCCGCTAGTGACAGAAGACTGGTGGTATGGCCCGAGTCGCCGATGAACTTCTCCTATGCCGCGAACCAGACACTGCAACAACTCGTTACTAAGTTCTCACTGGAGAACGGCACATACCTTCTCTTCAACTCGTTGGAACCAGCGCCGGCAGACGGCGCGTACAATTCAGCGATCCTAATAAATGGAGACGCCCCGATCACTCAGTATGATAAGATTCGCCTAATGCCGTTTGGCGAATATGTGCCGCTCCCTCAATGGTTACCGGGAGCTTCTTTGATAACTGGTCTCGTCGGAGATTTCACTCCCGGCAACAACTACACGTTGATGCCCGTTGGGTATTATCGCGCGGGAGTTTTTATCTGCATCGAGTCGGCGTATCCATGGATCGCGCGCGAGATGACTTCGCGCGGCGCTGACATGCTGATCAATATCTCCAACGACGGGTACCTTGGTCCAACGGCAGTGATGCGACAGCACCTGGCGAACACGGTGTTTCGCGCCGTCGAAAATGGCCGGCCGTTGATGCGCGTTACGAATACCGGCTTGACGGCCCGAATCGATCCGAACGGCAAGATCGAAGACGTAACGGGCGCTTTTCAAACTGACCTTCGAGTTTGGACCTATGTGCCGTCGCAAACAGACACGATCTACACGCGCCGCGGCGATCTGTTCGTACAGATTTGCGCCGCCATCACGGCGCTGCTTTTTTTGACTGTTTTGTTCCAGGGAAAGTACCACTCGCTAAAGTGAGAGGTTCCAAAGAACAAGTCAGGAGTTAGGCAGTAGAAGGAGTTTTGCAGATTTAAGATGAACGACACGTTGTCACTACAGGAATTGCGAGTTTCATTTGACGACCTACGTGCGCGAGTTGAACAACTCGGGAGGTTTCTTTGATGTCCCTGCGCGCCGCGAAGAGTTGAAGAAGATCGAGGAGCAGGCTTCGTCGCCTGACTTCTGGAACGACCAGGAGGCTGCGCAGAAACTGCTGCAAAGTCGCAGCCGTCTCGAAAAGAAGATCGAGCGCCAGGAACATTTTCAATCGCAGATCGACGACGCCGCAGTGCTCTTTGAGTTTGCCGAAGAAGATGAAAGCTCGATTGGCGAGCTGCATCCGCTGCTCGAACGGCTCGAACATGAGTTGGGCCAGGCTGAAACCGAAATGCTGCTCGCGGGCGAGAACGATCGCCGCAACGCCATCTGCACGATTCATCCCGGCGCCGGCGGAACGGAGTCGCAGGATTGGGCCGAGATGCTGCTGCGCATGTATTTGAAATGGGCCGAGCAGCGTGAGTTCAAGGCCGAAGTGCTCGAATATCAACCGGGCG
The DNA here is from genome assembly GCA_036279935.1 of Pyrinomonadaceae bacterium. Taxonomy (GTDB): domain Bacteria; phylum Acidobacteriota; class Blastocatellia; order Pyrinomonadales; family Pyrinomonadaceae; genus PSRF01. Next base: position 40,674 of record DASURS010000028.1, on the reverse strand, counting down.
AGGAAGCCGGACTGAAAAGCGTGACGTTTAGAGTTGAAGGCGAATACGCCTACGGACTGCTGGCCGCGGAAGCCGGTGTCCATCGTCTCGTCCGCATCTCGCCATTTGATCAGGCCGCGCGGCGTCACACGTCGTTTGCTTCTTTATTTGTTTATCCGGAGATCGACGAAGACATCGAGGTCGATATTCAGGACAAGGACCTGCGCGTCGATACCTATCGCGCCACCGGCGCCGGAGGCCAACACATCAACACCACCGACTCTGCCGTCCGCATCACGCATCTTCCCACCGGCATAGTCGTTTCCTGTCAGAACCAGCGTTCGCAACATCAAAACCGGGCCGTGGCCATGCAGGTGCTGCGTTCCCGTCTCTATGAACTCGAATTAGAAAAGCGGCAAGCGGAAACGGCGGAGTTGGAAGCCAACAAGGCCGACATCTCCTTCGGCTCGCAGATCAGAAGCTACGTGCTGGCCCCCTATCAGCTCGTGAAAGACACGCGCACCAAACTTGAACGAGGTAACGTCGACGCCGTCCTCGGCGGAGACATCGACGACTTCATCAAAGCCTATTTGCTCGCGCGCAAGGCTGCGTGATTTTAATTCGGGTTTCATCCGTGTTCTGAATGGACCGTTCATTATGTCAACTACACATATTGAAGAGAGGGCACGCGTGGTTCTGCCACGGGCCAGCCGTCGCAACGAGATACTCGCGATCCTGCTCCTCGCCGCCGGACTGCTGCTGGCGCTGTGCCTGATCTCCGCGGCGTTCTATCCGAACGATCCGTCGTGGAACTCAGTCGGCCAGAGCGAGACGCAGAACTGGGCCGGAGCGATCGGCGCGAACGTCGCCGCCACCGCGTTTCAGTTCATCGGACTCGCAGCGTACCTGCTGCCGTTGCTGCTCTTCGCAGGCGCGTGGCGTCGGTTTCGACGCGGCGCGATCCAAAGCCCGTTGACTCGCGTCGCCGGTTTGGTGGTCCTGGTTGCCGCCGCCTCGGCACTGTTGTCGATCTCGCAGATGCGCGCGTTATTCGACGAGAGCGTTCAACCCGGCGGACTGCTCGGTTCCGTCATCGCGCAAGGTCTGGCCAGCGGACTGAGCCGTATCGGCGCGACTGTCCTGCTGATCGCGATCGCCGCCAGCGGACTTCTGCTCGCCACGAACTTCTCGTTCATTCGTCTCTACGAAATCATCGCAAACGCGCTCGCGTCTCGTTTCGCCTTCGTCGGCAAGATCCCTGGACGCTTCAACGCCTGGCGACAACTCCGCCGCGAACAAGCGCTAAAGAGAAAAGAAACAAAAGCACTCCTCAAGGCGGAACGCGAAGCGGCCCGCAGTCAGTTGAGAGAAACCCTGAACCTGACACCCGCCGAGCGCGTCGCGGACTTCATGAAGGAAACGACGCCGGCGACGCCGGTTGAAACGGTGAAGGTAATCCGTGAAGCGAAGCGGTCTGTCGTTGAACCCGAACTCCCGCCTGCATGGGTTCCGACAGTAGAGACTAAGCAGGAAAAAGATGACGTCGATCAGATGGTTAAAGGCGCGTCCGTCTTGCGAACGAAGACGGAAACGCCGGCGCCGGCGAAGTTGCCGTTCGACGCAACGCGCCACGTCAATTACGACGACTACACTCCACCGGCGCTCCACTTCCTGAACGAAGCTCCGCCGCACAGCGAACAAGCAGACGCCGAACTGCTCGCGCTCGCAAACCGCCTCGCCGAGAAGTGCAAGGAGTTCAACGTTACCGGCCAGATCAAACACATCTGTCCCGGCCCCGTCGTCACCACTTACGAATTCAAGCCCGATCCCGGCGTGAAGTATTCGCGCGTCGTATCGCTCGTAGACGACCTGTGCCTCGCGTTGAAAGCGGAATCGATTCGCATCGATCGCATGCCCGGCAAGCCGCACGTCGGCATTGAAGTCCCGAACCCGCGCCGCGAGACGATCTTCCTTCGCGAAGTGATCGAGTCGCGTCCATTTCAGGAATCCGGTTCGAAACTCACAATCGCCCTCGGCAAAACGATCGACGGCCTGAACTACGTCGCCGACCTCGCGAAGATGCCGCACCTGCTGATCGCCGGCACGACCGGCGCAGGCAAGTCAGTCGGCGTCAACGCGCTGATCGTTTCCATTCTCTACCGCGCGCGGCCCGATGAAGTGAAGTTCATCCTGATCGATCCGAAACGGCTCGAGCTCGGTCTCTACGAAGACATTCCACACCTCGCGACACCCATCATCGTCGATCCGAAAGTGGCGTCGCGATCGCTCAAGTGGGCCGTCGCCGAGATGGAGCGACGCTATCGCGATCTCGCCGGTTGGGGCGTCCGCAACATCGACGGCTACAACACCGAGATCATGCGCCGCAACCTCGTAAAGGAGTACGACGATAACGGCGAGCCGTTGAAACCACTGCCGTACATCGTGATCATCATCGACGAGCTCGCCGACCTGATGATGACTTCAGGGCGTGAGGTCGAAGAGTCGATCACTCGCCTGGCCCAGATGGCGCGCGCAGTCGGCATCCATCTCGTTCTCGCCACGCAACGTCCGTCAGTCGACGTGATCACGGGCTTGATCAAGGCCAACTTCCCGTCACGCATCTCGTTCCGCGTCTCGTCGAAGATCGATTCGCGCACGATCATCGACACCAACGGCGCCGAACAACTGCTCGGCCGCGGCGACATGCTGTTTCTCCCGCCCGGCACTTCTCGACTCATTCGCGTTCACGGGGCATACATCGACGAGACTGAGATCGGCAAGATCGTGGCCCATATCAAGGCCCAGGGCGCGCCGTCGTACGACGAAAGCATCACGCAATCCGAAGAAGAGGCCCTCGGCCTCGACGCCGCCGGCGGCGAGCACGACGAGCTGTTCGAAGAAGCGTTGCGCATCTGCGTCGAGATGAAACGCGCTTCGACGTCCGTGTTACAGCGTCGCTTGCGTATCGGTTACGGCCGCGCTGCCGCGATCCTCGACATGATGGAACGCGAAGGACTTATCGGTCAGGCCGACGGCTCCCGTCCGCGCCCGGTGCTCGGCCGCGCGTACGAGATGGTCGCGGAATGGGACGAGATGGGCGTGAACGATTGATTTTTTGTTCTTTGTAAACTACATCACAATGGCGACTCGACACGACGCCGCGCACGTGTGCATTTTGCTATAAACCCAGTTGCAGCAAAAGTTAGGTGCGTTAACACGGATTTTCTCCACAGACTTTTCCACAGTCGCAGTGGAAGATCTGTGTTTCTCTGATGGAGGGACAACCCAATGCAAACTCAACTCTCAACAGCCAACCCAGATTTGGCTTCCTTACCAGCACTCGGTTACCGGATGGAAACTCCTCCGCCACCGACAGACCCGATCGATCCTCCGGACAATCAGGGCGGTGGAGGCACCACCACCACTACCACTGAGGAAGAGGAACCCGCGTCGGGAGGTTAGTTCGCCGCAAGGCGCCCTCGGGATAACGCTCAGAAGATCGAGGACTCGCCCCGTTTCACTCGAAGGTCTTGCCGGATCTGGATCAACTTCGTCGCTTCGCTCGTGAGATTTTCGACTACGCACTCTTGTCGGTAAATCCGCGACAGGCAGTCTTGCGGGCCATTGTCGATGGTGGCTCGTACGTCGACGTGTGCGGCGAGCGCTTCGACGTGTCGTCAACGCCCGTTTTCGCAATTGCTCTCGGAAAGGCAGCGACTTCGATGGCCCTCGGACTCGAGGATGCGATTGGCGACAAGCTGGTGCGCGGCGTGATCAGTGCCCCGGCGTCTTCCGCGTCGCTTTCGAATCGATGGGAGATCTATGAAGGCGGACATCCGCTGCCGAACGAAGCGAGTCTGGAAGCAGGTGAAGCGGCGCTGAAGTTGTTGGACTGGGCCAACGACGTCCGAGGGTTTGTTATCTTTCTCGTTTCCGGAGGCGGTTCGGCAATGATGGAGTACGCCCCGTCGATCTCGCTTGATGAGCTGCGAAGTATGAACGAACAGCTCGTCAGGAGCGGCGCCCGCATCAGCGAGATTAACGCGGTTCGGCGTACGTACTCAGGAATCAAGGGCGGCAAGTTGGCTGAATACGCATCGAATGCGCGAATCGTCACCTTGATCGTCTCCGATACCAACGCCGGCGACGAGGCGAATGTCGCTTCCGGTCCGACTCTGTCACCTGCTATCAATTCGCCGTATCAGGTTCTCTTGGATAACTCGACGGCGCTCGAAGCCGCTTACGAGAAAGCAACGGAACTCGGATTTTCAAGCACGATGGCAAACCACATCTGCGAACAGCCGATCGAAGAGGGTTGTGAACTGCTGTTGCGCGAAGGCGCGGATTGCGTGATCTCCGGCGGCGAGTTCTCGTGTCCTGTCCGAGGCAATGGCATTGGTGGCCGGAACCTCGAGACTGTGCTGCGCATGGCGTCGCGACTCTCCGACGCCGTCTTCCTGAGCGCCGGCACGGACGGCGTCGACGGCAACAGTCCCGCCGCCGGCGCGATCGCGGACCCAACCACGATGGACCGCGCACGCAACCTCGGCCTCGACGCCCACGACTTCCTCGCACGCAGCGATTCGTACACTTTCTTCGACAAACTCAATGACCTAATCGTCACCGGCCCCACCGGCACAAACGTCCGCGACCTGCGAATCCTATTAAAAACCAATTCTTCGTAGGATCGCCTTGACTCATCACTCATGAAACGCATATAAGCTTCACTGCGACTTCCGCCGGAGCCAAGTCCTTTGTCGACATTGATTAATCCCGAACAAGTAATCTCGCCTGCGCCGCCCGACTCCCGTTCATTGACGTTTTCCGAACTGGTCGAGCAGTTGAAAGCCCAGACCTCTCCGCCAACGCTCGAACAGCTCACTTCGTGGGTAGCAAACGTAGAGATTTCTCCGTCCGAGGTCGAGCCTTACGTCGGTTTCAAGGAAGGCAACTACTGGCGTCATCCAGTTTGTCGCAATGAAGCCGTCGAAATGTTGATTCTCTGCTGGCGGCCCGGCCAAAAAACTCCGATTCACGACCACAATGGATCGCATGGCGTGGTCCGTGTTCACGAAGGGCTCATGTGGGAATCGACCTTTTGCTACGAGGAGGAACGCGGCCTGTGCTCCAGCACGGGCCGCGAGTGTCCCACGGGCACAGTGACCGGCGCCAACGTCCCCGATATTCATCAACTCGGAAATCCCGAAGACAGTGGGCAGAACCTGATAACCGTCCACGTTTACGCGCCGCCGCTCGGTGTTCTTAACACCTACAAGCTGGGTAGTAAGCAGATCGAACTTTACACTCCCAACGATTTTCCGACGTGAGACGTCAATTCAAATCCGCGTCTTTTCTCATCGTCGTCTCTCTTTTCATTTTTCTCGTCTTCAGTGTGGGCTGTCGTGTGTCTGCGACCGCGGAGTTGACCGTCGCCGCGGCTGCCGATCTGACGCCGGCGTTTGAAGAGATCGGACGCGCGTTTGAGTCCGAGCACAAGACGAAAGTCGTTTTCGTGTTTGGCTCGACGGGCCTGCTCACGCGACAGATCGAGAATGGCGCGCCGTTCGACGCGTTCGCGGCGGCAAACGTCAGTTACATCGATCAGCTCGAACAGAAGGGACTGATCGTTCCCGGCACGAAGCGCGTCTACGCGCGCGGACGAATCGCGATCTGGACCACGGCGAACAGCCCGTTGAAGATCGAGAAGATTCAGGATCTGCTGCGGACTGACGTGACGCGCATCGCGATCGCGAACCCGGACCATGCACCGTACGGACAAGCTGCGCGTGAAGCGTTCGAGCGTGCGGGAATATGGGACGCCGTGAAGCCGAAGCTCGTGTATGGCGACAACATCCGTCAAACGCTTCAGTACGCGGAAACGGGGAACGTCGAGGCGGCGATCGTGGCGTTGTCGTTGTGCGTGCAGAGCAACGGGCGCTGGGTGTTGATTCCGGAAGAGCTGCACCAGCCGATCGATCAGGGAATGGGCGTAATCAAAGGGACGAAGAATGAACCGGCGGCCCGCGCGTTCAGCGAGTTCGTAAACAGCGAGAAGGGTCGGGAGATACTGAAGAAGTACGGGTTCAGGTAGCCACAAAAAGTAGCCACGAAAAGGCACAAAAGCCACAAAAGGCACAGAGATAATTAGGTAAAGGTGGGTGAGTGCGATGTTCTTCAGTCCTTTGTGGTTTTTGTGCTTTTTTGTGGCAAAAATCGGTTGATCGAGAGATCCATGCCGTCCGTCGTCACCGTGATCGTGCCGGACTTCCCCGTCGTCAAGACTTCCGCGCCGCTGTTGGCCCAGCGCTCGACGACTTCCGCGTGCGGATGACCAAACATCGAGTCCTGTCCCACTGAGATGATTGCGAAACGCGGGTTTGTCGCGGTGACGAAAGCGTCTGTCGAGGAGCTCTTGCTGCCGTGATGCGGAACTTTGACGACGTCCGAACGCAGGTCTGAGGCGAGCAGTTGATGCTCCGCTTTCTTCTCGACGTCACCAGTCAGCAGTATCGAGCGCTCGCCGAACTGAAGTTTCAGGACGACTGAGTCGTCGTTGTCGGATTCAATTCCGGGCGGCGGCCACAACACCGTCATCTCGACCTCACCGAAACGAATCACATCGCCGGCGTGGATCTCTTCAAGATGCGTGTGAGCGAGCGATGTAGAGAACTTCAGGAACTCCGGGTCGTTTGGCGGCTTTCGTCCGACGAGTGCGGCGTTGACGGCGAAGTCGCGCACGACGTCGTTCAGCCCGTCGATGTGATCGGCGTCGGCGTGTGTGGCGAGCACGTAGTCGACGCGATCCAGTCCTCGCCACCACAAGTATTCGGAAACGACAGCTTCGCCGATGCTGCGAGTCTCGCGTTCGCCAGTGTTGGAACGAAACTGCGGCCGTCCGCCACCGTCGACGAGCAGAGTCGTTCCGTCAGGCATGGTGACGAGCGCGGCGTCGCCCTGGCCCACGTCGAGAAAATCGACGTGTAACTTCCCGTCAGCGCGTGCGGCGCTAAACGGGTGAAAAATCAGAATCCCGATGAACAACGCTTGGGCCAAAGCCGGCGACAACACTCGAACTGAGGCATTGCCGCGCGACAGAGGGTCCCATCTGTGAAGCCGAAATACGCACGACAACAACGGCAAGTAATAAATCACGTAGACCCATCTGAACGGACCGGAATACTCCGGCAAACGAATCGACGCCACGTCGAGATGCGCGAACGGATCGACGCTGTGAACCATCAGCCAGTTGATCATTTCTGCCAGTTTCACGAGCGGCGCAGCCAACGACGCGCTGAGCTGCGCCACGGCCAACGCGACCAGCGCAACCATCGCCAGCACCGCCAGCAGTATGCTGACGACGATGTTCAGCACGAGCGACGCGAGCGATAACCGGTGAAAGTAGACGACCATCTGCGGCAACAGCACGATCTGCACCGCTACGGAAACGACCACAGCGCCGAACACGTACCGCAAGCAACGCTGAAACTGATACCGCTCCAACCACGCGGCAACAGGCGCTTTGAACAAGCGATACCGGTGCGACGATCGCGCCATCTCCTGTTGCCAGTGTTTCTGGCGCCAGAACAGCAGTTCACAAAAACTCTTGAGACCTCGCGAGCAGTTCGGCGGATACGGCGACTCGCTTGTCGGATGCCACGCGCCGATGGCGGACAACTTAACCAACAGCGGCCACGCGATCGCGACGATCGCCAGCACCGACAGAAAAGTGAGTTGCAGTGAGGGATCGAAGATGTCTTTCGGGCGGTGGACCAGCAACGCCAGGGCAGCGCCGCCCAACGCGTTCAGTGAAGTCGCCTCACGAAAGACGACGAGCGCGAAGCCGGCAAACGTAAACATCAGCGCCGCCCGCACGACCGACGCTTCCGCGCCGACAGCCAACGAGTAACACCACACGACAGCCGCAGGCAGCACAAACTGAAGCATCCGTCTCCTGCTCAACCGCCGCACGACGAGCAACACGACGGCGCCGATGAAACTGATGTGCAGACCACTGATCACGAGTACGTGAAACGTGCCGCCCTCGCGAAAACGTTCCGCCGTCGCTCGTGAAAGATTGTAACGATTGCCGAGGAGCGCTGCGTCGATCACGCCGGCGGTGTCGCGACTGAATCGTGAATCGATCTCGCGTTGGAGTCGTTCCCGCCACGAGTAGAGCCACGCGAGCGGCGGGAACACTCGCGCATCTTCGAGTCGAACGATCCGTTTGACAATTCCGGTAGCGACGTAGCCCTCGCGTTCGAGGTATTCGGAAAGCGGCGACACGCCGGGATTGCGATACTGATCGCTCCGTAAAATGGTCGCTGTTACCTGAACGCGCGTTCCGTAACGAAGATCCAACGTGCGAAATTCTGCTGAGCCCAGTAACGAAATCAATCCGTGTTGGTCGCGAAGAGCGAGATAAACCCTGTCCGTTGCAAACTCAGGTGGCCCATCCAACACACCCGTCAGCACTACAGTCCCACTCTCGAGAAGCGATGGCGCGCGTTCCGCACTCGCCAGGACCGCACCGGAAAAGAACATCGCGACCAACAAAACCCATCCCGCCAACCTCATCCAACCCTTCACCAGTGCCGCAATCGCAGCGATTGAACACACCACACCACCAATCACCGGCCTCGGCACATAACCCGTCGCACAAATCCCGAACACCAGCGGAATTGCAAGTTGAACAAGCGGATACTGACTGAAGCGAACTCGGTGAGGATTCATTTGTGCCGAATATTACGACAATCGGCGCAACAGGACTACCGTCTCGACATGATGCGTTTGCGGAAACAGATCGAACCCGCGCAGCGCTTCGATCGCATAACCACCCGCCAGCAGTTTCTTCAGATCGCGAGCGAGTGTCGCCGGATCGCACGAAACGTAACTGATGCGCTCAGGACCTAGGTTCAAAATCCCTCTGATCACAACCGACTCGGCACCAGCGCGTGGCGGGTCAAGCAGCACAAACTCGACCGCCTGCGATCCACGACGAATCCAATCCGCGACACCAGCGTTGACCACGCGCGCGTTCTCCAACCCCGCGTCCTGTAAATTCCGTTTCGCGAACCGCACCGCATTCGGATTTGCCTCAACGCCAACGACTTTCTCGAAACGTCGCGCCAGCGGCAACGTAAACAACGCAACACCACAATAAAGATCCAGCGCCGCCGCGCCACCGGCGTCACCCAACGCAAACTCGATCATCTTCCCGACCAGCGCCGGATTGATCTGAAAAAACGACTCCGCGTTGTACCGATAGACCTCGTTACCTACTCTCAAACTCAACTCGTTCGTCCGAAACTCCGCAAACTCCGGCGACACCGAAACGCCGTTCTCACCAGCCACGACGTCGAGATGTTTCAGCTCTGCCGGAAACTCGTCCCAGCTCGTGGCCCTGACTCGTTCCAGCGTCCGCTGCAACTCCGGCATCAGCACCGCGCACTCAACGACGTCGCAGACGCGCCTCGATCCGCGCTCGTAGTACCCGATCGTCTGCTGCTCCCGATCGATCTGCCACGTCGCGCGCACGCGATATCGCCAGTCGTACGGCGATGGCTGCACTTCGATCTGCGGCACGTGGTCCAACCGTGCGATCCGTTGCAAACAGTCGCCGATGATCTCGGCTTTCGCGGCGAGTTGTGCTTCGTAAGTGAGTTGCTGAAAGTCGCAGCCGCCGCACCGGCCAAAGTACGGACACGGCGGCTCGACTCGAACACTCGAAGGCGTGAGGATCTCAACGATAGACGCAAACAAGACGTTGCCCTGCTCACGTTCAACCTGGACGCGGACCTTGTCTCCCGGTGCGGCAAGCGAGACAAAGAGCGTCTTCCCGGCGGCATGGGCCAACCCCAGACCGCCCGGAAGGATCCGCTCTATCTCGACCGCAAAACATTCGCCGACCAAACTGCTCACTGCGATTGCTTACTGCTGCGCTTGATACTGATTTGGCGCCCACTGGTGCGGCGGTGGCGGCGGCGCGTACTCCTGCTGCACACCCTCCAGTTCAAACTTCACGCCGCCGATGATGCCCGCCATCACGTTGTAAATCAGCGCGCCAATCGCACCGCCGATAAACCCAAACAGCCCGTACGTGATCGGCAGCGCGATCATCATGATGATGCCCAACACGACCGTGCTGACGCCACTCGCCGCCGCGCCCTCACCCGGCGAAAGGCCCGTTATCGCCGCGCCAAAAACAATCAGTATGACCCCGTAGATCACGCCGATTATCAATCCGGCTACGAACATCAACAACCCGTACATCTTGGCCACGGAAAACACGCCGAAGCGCTTGATCGTCATTTCAGCCATCACGTTCTCCTTTGTTGCGGACCCTAAACGTAAAACAAGCTGAGTCGCGGCACGGCAAACTGCTCCCGCAAACGCTTCAGCAGAAGATTATCGAAGGTTTGTCTGTAAACGGCAGCTTCCATCTGACTGCGATAAGGTTTGAGTTGATCTTTGACGCCGTCCTTCAGCGCGTCGAGTTCAGTCGCCGGGATGACGGCTAGCATTGCTTCGTTCAGCATTCGTTCGAGACCGGTCAGTGAATCTTCGAGCCGGCGCGAGTCGAGCACGCCGTTCGTCGTCAAATCGTTTTGGATCTCTTCCAGCAAGCTCGCCGCGCGCGTCAGCGCTTCCGACAGATCGTCCTCTTTTCTCGATTGGGCCAACGACGCGAGCGCCGTGCGACAACGCTGCAAGTGTTCGTCGATCGACGTCAACGAGAACGGCGTCTTTTCGGATTCCGAGGCGCCGTCCGTGTGCTCCGACGCGCCGACGCGCGCCTCCATCCATTCGGCGTATTGAGCTTCAACTTCCTCCTGACAGTAAAGCAGCGACTTGACGCTTCGCTTCCGAGGCCGCGCTTCGTACGAGTCGAACGACCTTTCGACGCCGCGCAGCACGATGTGCAACGGAATGCCCTGCTGCTTCCACGTTTCCATCAACGCCCAATCAAGCGGGCTCAGAAAAAGATGCTTACCACGTCGCCTGACGAACGCATCTTCGATCTCGGTGAAGTAGTTGAAGTAGTTCAAGTTCGTTTTTGTACTTTGTTCTTTGTGCTTTGTGCTTTGTTCGCTGGTTCGAGTTTCCGAGTGTCAGCGTGAGTTTTCCTGGTGAACAAAGTACGAAGCACAAAGAACAAAGATCTAAGCACGATTTCTCTCGTAGACGATGCGCAGACCATCGAGCGTCAGGTTCGGATCGAATTCGTAAACGTAGTGCAACGCATCGCCGATCACGCGAGCGAGACCGCCGGTCATGATAATCTTCGGAGTTTCCTGCATCGCGTGCAGCATGTTCTCGAGTAGACCGTCGACGAGATTTCCATAACCGTAAAAAAGTCCCGACTGCATCGCCTCGACAGTCGACTTGCCGATCACACTCTTCGGCCGCTCAATCGGGACGCGCGGGAGTTTTGCGGCACGAGCAAACAGCGCGTCGGCGCAGGTCATAACGCCCGGCGCGATGATGCCGCCGAGATACTCGCGCCTCGAATTGATCGCATTGAACGTCGTCGCCGTTCCGAAGTCGACAACGATGCACGGCGCGCCATATTTCTCGACCGCTGCAACGGCGTCAACAATTCTGTCCGCGCCGAGCTCTGACGGCTGATCGTAAAGAATCTTCAACCCTGTGTTGGTTGTGTGATCGACGAAAATCGGGCTCAACTGAAAATAACGCTCCGACATCGTTTTGAGCGTGTCGTTCAACTGCGGAACGACGGAAGCGACGATCACCGCCTCGATGTCTCTGACGCTGATGCCCGCCTGGTCAAAAAGATCGCGCACTTCGGTTTCGTACTCGTCTGCGGTGCGAGTTCGGTCGGTAACGAGTCGCCAGTTCGCCCGCAGTTCCGCTCCCTGGAAGACGCCGAGCGTGATGTTCGTGTTGCCGGCGTCAATCGCCAGAAGCATAAGCGAGCTCCTCGGGCTGATTTCGCGTGTCGGTCAACACCTGCTCGATCGCATCGGCCGCGCGCGCGGGACCGTTCTCCTGTCTGATCTGCTCGCCGACTTCAGCGGCGCGCCTGGCGTACGACGGATCGCGCAGCAGTTTACTCAATTCAGTCGCCACCCGTGCCGCTCGATACTGATTGCGATACACAGTACGACTCACGCCCAAACGTTGCGCATGTTCCGCATTGTCCGATTGATCGAAAGCGAACGGGACGATCAGCGTCGGCACTCCCGCGCGCAAGGCGTGCGACGTCGTGCCAACGCCGCCGTGATGCACGACGACGCTCGCGCGCGACAATAACAGATCGTAAGAAACATAGTTGACGGCGATCATTCCCGCGGGAAGCTCGCCCGGATGATTGCGTTCGTCGCCGATCAGCAGCACCGCGCGCTGGCCCAAACGCCTCGCGGCCTCGATGCTTTCCCGATAGAAATCGCGCGCGACCCACACCGCCGACGAACCAAGCGTGAAAACGATCGGAGGCGGGCCGCTGTCGAGAAAGTCTGACAACTCCGCCGGGAACGGCGAGTCGTGATCGCCGTCGTAGAAACAAAACCCGGTGATCTCGGTTTGCGGCGGCCAGTCGGGTTGCGGCGCGCCGAACACCTTCGAGAAGAGCGCCAGGATTCGAAGCGGTGAGTGTTGCCCTTCGAACATCGGATTGCCATAGTCGGGGAGACCGAGTTCGGCACGGAATTCAGCGACGGGTTTTGCTTTGTATTCCCGCTTCATCATGTCGAAGAAGAGCTTCAGGAAACGTGGGCCAAGCAGGCTGAACACTCTGGTGGTCCACTGCATGACTGGCGGAATCGGCGGATCGTAAACCGAGAAGAAAGAGAGCGGTGCGAGCACGGTCGAGATCCACGGCAGGCCCGTCTTGCGACCGACGAGCGGACCCGCAGGCGCTGCTGGATGAGTTATCAATAAGTCGGCGCTCTCGGTTGCCGCCAGCAGATCGTGATAAGCGTCCCGGACCGCTGGAAATACAACCTGTTCCATCAGGAACTGTGGACCGGTCCGCGGTTCCATGATCCTGCTGATCAGTTCCTCGTCCTGTTCTCTAGGCTGGGCAATGTTCGGCCGCACGGGAGCAAACTCGAGCCCGGCGTTCGTGGTCGTCTCGCGATAGATCTCCATCGTCGCGATGGTGACCTCATGCCCGCGCCGGCGCAGCGCGCTTCCCAGCGCGAGATAGGGGTGCACGTCGCCAAACGAGCCGAAGGTGTTCAAGACTATGCGCGCGGGCGCGCGTTTCGGATCCGACATTGAGTTCTATCTTGATCGGAGGCTTACATCTCCGGCCCTCACCAACTTCACTCCCGCGGTCTCCGTTTCTAACCGCAACGCACCGTCGCTCTCGATGCCGCGGGTGATACCTTGCCAGACCTCGTCGCCGTTCGCCACCGTCACCAGCTTTCCGGACGCATACGACGAGCGGCCGCCCCATGCCGCGACAATCTTTTCGATGCCGTCCGGCTCGTGGAACAACGAGTACCAGCGGGCCAACGCCCGAACCAAAGCCGCCAATAACGTCTCGCGCTCGGGCGCCCGTTCTGAAGCTTCGGCCACCGAGCTTGCGACGTTTGCGAGCTCAGTGGGATAGGCCTTGGCCGTCAAGTTAATGCCAATCCCGACGATGACGGCGCGGCCCGAAGGCGTCTCGACGGTCTCGGCAAGTATGCCGCAGATTTTTCGCTCACCTGAAAGAAGATCGTTGGGCCACTTGATGTCCGTGACGACGTCGCAAGCTTCCTGCAACGCATCGCCGGCCGCCAGCGACGCCATGAAAGTGATAAGCGGCCAGCAATCCTGCGCGATTGTGGGCCGTAAAAGCATGCTGAAATAAAGGCCCGCTCCCTTCGGCGACGACCACGTGCGCTGCAAACGGCCCCGGCCCGCGGTTTGCTCATCCGCCACCACCGACAGCCCTTCATCGGCGCCGTCAGCCGCCAGTCGCGCGAGCTCGGTGTTGGTTGAAGGCAACGACTCGAATCGCAGGATCTTAGGTTTGAGCAGCTTCATTGGCAACTGAGTCCGGGTACTAACGTGAACACAACTCTACTACAGAAACTCGAAATACCATTCGTGATGCTTTCGCTGTTCGCGGGCGCGGCGTTCCTGACCAAGATGTGTTATCTGTCACTCGTCTTCAACACGCTGTTCACCCTCGCCTTTCTCGCCATCTTTTACTGGTACGTGCGCGCGCGTATCAACATTCGCGTTCCACTCGTGCTTCTGGGTCTGGTGTTCGTCGCGTTGCAGGTCGACGCGCTCGGCAACTTCTTTCGCATGTACGGCCGGCAGTTTGGGCCAATGCAGTACGACGAGTTTGCGCACATGACGGTGCAGGTGCTCGTCAGTCCGGCGATCGTGTGGCTCGTCGGACGCACGCTGCACCAGTTTGGCTATCGCTTGCCGCTGAAACTGACCGCGTTCTTTTCGGCAACCATCGTGTTCAGTCTCTCTGCTGCGTACGAGATCATCGAGCTGTGGGACGAGATCTACTTCGGCGGCAAACGCATCTGGGGACCTTACGACACCGCGACCGATCTCCAGTGGGATCTGTGCGGCATAATCGTGGGGACGCTGTTTTCTTGTATCATGTTGCGGACTTTGCAGCCTGTTTACAGACCAGCAGCTTTAGAGCAGTCGTAACTTTTTCCACTAACTCCCGTGATCGACTGGTTCCCTATCAGACTTTCGTTCGGCGTGGCCACGGCGGCGACGATGATCGCGCTGGTCGCCGGTTCCGGGCTTGCGTGGTTGCTCGCGCGAAAACGTTTTCCCGGACGCAACCTCGTCGATGCGCTCGTCACGCTACCGCTCGTTCTGCCGCCGACTGTTCTCGGTTATTACCTGCTGGTCTTACTCGGCACCCGTTCGGCCATCGGCGGCTTTCTCTATCGCACGCTCGGCATCCGGCTGACGTTCACAGTCACGGCCGCGATCATCGCCGCGTCGATACACGCGCTGCCGCTGGTAACGAAGAGTTTGCGCGCGGCGTTTGAAGGAGTGAATACGGATCTCGAGGCGGCGGCGCGGACGTTGGGATTGAACAACCGGCGGATCTTTTTTCGTGTGACGTTGCCGTTGGCGTCGAAAGGCGTGCTGGCGGCGACGGCGCTCGCATTCGCGCGCGCGCTGGGTGACTTCGGCGTGACGATCATGATCGCCGGAAACATTCCCGGCAAGACACAGACTGCTTCAGTTGCAATCTACGACGCGGTGCAGGCGGGACGCGATAACGAAGCGTTCGCACTCGCCGTCAGCGTGTCGGTGATTGCGACGTTCATGCTCTACGTGATCAACCGCTTCGGTAAGGTCGGCTGGTAGCCACAAAAAGGCACAAAAGGCACAAAAGGCACAAAGAAGAATTGGACAGGGGAAGCCCTCCCTTTCAAAAAACACCTTTTGTGCCTTTTGTGTCTCTGTGCCTTTTGTGGTTAAAAAAGCCGTTGGAATTTCGCGGAGTAACCGGGAAACAGCAATTTCAGATCTTTCGCG
This sequence comes from Pyrinomonadaceae bacterium, assembly GCA_036279935.1. GTDB lineage: Bacteria > Acidobacteriota > Blastocatellia > Pyrinomonadales > Pyrinomonadaceae > PSRF01. Next base: position 25,221 of record DASURS010000028.1, on the reverse strand, counting down.
CCGAGGTGGCGCGCGGCGATTTCGGCGAACACGTCGCGGAAGTCGGTAGTCAGCGCCAGGTCGCGCCCTTCGTAAAGCTGATCGGTTTTCAGTCCCGGCCAGCGTCCATGAACCTTCCCGCCGATCACAGAGTTGCCTAACACAAACATCGCATTCGCGTGGCCGTGATCGGTGCCGCGGTTGCCGTTCTCTTTCACCGTCCTGCCGAACTCCGACATCGTGAGGATGACGACGTCGTCCATGCGCTGGCCCAGGTCCTGGTAAAGCGCCGCGATCGCGGAACTGAACTGCTGCAACAGGTTCGCGAGCTGCCCGCGCCCGTTGCCCTCGTTCACATGTGTGTCCCAACCGCCGATGTCAGTGAAGGCGACTTCCAGACCGACGCCGGCTTTGATCAACTGCGCGATCTGGCGGAGCGAGTTGCCGAACTGGTTCGACGGATAAACAGCGCCGTTCTCGGGTTTGTATTTCTCGACGTGCGCTTTGTTGAGGTAGTTGACGGCCTCGAAAGTTTCGCGGCCCATTCCCGCGAGCGTGTCTTTAGACTGTTGCGCGTAGATCGCTTCGAAACCGCTCTGTACGTTTGCCGATGCTTTGCCGGCGCGAATCGTAAAATCGGAGACGTTCGCCATCGCGACGGCCGGCGCGCGGCCCATCAAAACGCGAGGCATTGTCCGCGTCATCGACACGGCGCGAAACGACGAGCTCGCCGGATCTTTCTTCGCCTGCAAATAACGATTGAGCCAGCCGTCGGGAGTCGACTTGACGCCGGGCGTCGCCGATTCCATGTAGTCCTGCGCATCGAAGTGCGAACGCGAGTTGTCAGGAGAACCGGAGGCGTGGATGATCGCGAGCCGCTTCGAGTCCCACAACGGTTTGAACGGGCTCAACGAAGGATGAAGACCGAAGAAGCCGTCGAGGTTGATTGCCGATTCCGGTTTTGTCGCATCGGGTTTCGCGATCGCGATGTTCGGGCGCGCATCGTAATAACTCGACTCGCCGAAAGGTACGACCATGTTCAAACCGTCAACCGCGCCGCGCTGGAAGATCGCGATCAGCGTCTTGCGCCTGCCGCCGCTCGCGGTCGCGTCGCGGCCCATAACCACTCGTTCGAGGAACGACGGAGCGGAAAGCGACATACCCACGCTCGCCAACGCGATACCACCCGATGTCAGAAAAAACCTTCGGTTCATGATGTTCACCCCTACTGCCTTTGAAACTCCGGCGTGCCCAGGATCAACCCGACGAGCTTCGCCACGGGATCTGCAGGGTCCAACTGCTTCATCAACGTCTCGCGTGTCGCTGCCGACAGCTCGCCGGCGAGAATCGTCTTGACTGATTCGTCGATCATCTTGCTCTTATCCGTGTTCGAGCCTGCGACGCGCGCAAGGTCGACTCTCGTTCCCTGAACGCGATTTGCCGCTAACGCCAGCCCGAAGTTCATTCGTTCGAGCAGGCCGCCTGTGTTGACCCAACTCTCCGCCGCATCGGAGTAACCGTTTGGAGTTTGAAAACCGTAAAGTGGTTCGCCCATGCGCGCGATCCACTGGTGCGTTCCCGGTCCGCCGTTCGTGTCAGCGCCGAGTGTTCGAATCGCGCTGATCACCAGCTCGAACGGCCGTTTGATCTTCGCGCGGTACGCTTCCGGCGAGTTGAATTCGTTCGACAGGAAGATGGCTTTCAGCGTCTCGCGAATGTCGCCGTCCGTCTTCGTGAACACGGCGGCGACGCGATCGACTAACGCCGGCGGCGGCGTGTCGGAAACGAAATGGCGCACGAGCTTGGTGGCGATGAACTTCGCCGTCGACGGATGATGTGCGAGGATGTCGAGCACTTTCAGCCCGTCGTTGATTCCGCCGCCCGCCGGGATCTTGTGACCGAGCACGATCTTCTCGCCGTCGTCGTGTGTTCGGGGATTGAAGAAGAACGTGCCGGGCGTGCGGCGCGCTGCTTCGCCTCGCAATGGGTTGGCTGCGGCCGCGTTTGCCCCGCCACGCGGTTGGAAGATCGTCCAGCCCGTGAAACAACGCGCGACTTCCTGCACGTCTTTCTGCGTGTAACCGCCGTCGACGCCGAGCGTGTGCAACTCCATCAGCTCGCGCGCGTAGTTTTCGTTGATGCCGCGCCGCGGACGTTGCTGCTGAAGCCGCTGCATCATCGGACCGCCGCGATCGTTGTTGCGCGGGCTCACGCTTTGGAAGTTGTCGAGATAGAAGAGCATCGCCGGACTCTGCGCTGTCGCTTCGAGCAATTCGGAAAACTTCGACAGCGCGTGCGGGCGAATCGTGTCGCGATCGTAGGACGGCAACAACCAGCGATCGGCGCCTTTGCCGGCGAAGACGTTGAAGTGGTTGGTCCAGAAGTCGACCATCACTTCCTGCAACTGCCGTTCGCTGTAGACGGCGCGCAGGATGCGCGACGTTTGCAGTTCGGCGACGATGCGTTGCGGTTGTTGCAAACCGTTCTCGCGGTAGTAGTCTTGAATCACCTTGCGGTACTCAGGGTTTTCACGCGGGTTCTTTTCATCGCCTTCGGCAATTTCCTTTGGCAGCATCCCGCGCTGCTGAAGCTGGCGCACCAGTTGTCCCGGTTGCGGATACTTTTCGTAGAGCTCGGCCGTCGTCATGTTCAGGACGGCGAGGTCCTTGATTTTGTTTTCCGCGACTGTGTCCGCGATCTTTTCGGGATTGAGCTGCTGGTTGACGTAGGCCTCGACACCCATCGCCTTCACGCGCTCGACGTCGCCCGGGCGGGCGCCAAAACCGAGCCGGTTCAGGACGTGGACGATGCGTTGCTCGTCACTCAGGCCACGCGTTTTACTGCGCTTCTGAGCGATTCCGAAAGGAACGAACGAAAATACCAGAACGAGTGCTGCTAGTCTTCTCATGTCCGTTTAGACGCGCCGTCCATGGCGTTGGTTGAAAAAACACGAATCACGGATTGGTGGTCGACGTCGCCGGGCGATCGGCGGGACGGTTTCGCGGCTGCGGCCGCGGGTAAGTGACCGGGCTGCGATTGCCGGCGGTGTCGATCGCGCGCACGCCGAAGAAATAGTTGTCTTTCGACATCCCTTTCATCGTGAACGTCGTCACTTTTCCGACCGCCTGCGAACTGGTCCAGACGGGCGCGGTCGTGTCGCGCCAGACGATTTCGTAACCCGCGAGATCCGGTTCCTTGTTCGCGTCCCAGCGCAGTTCGGTGTCGTTCGACAGTCGCGCGGACATGATCGTGACGCCCTTCGGCCGCGACGGCGCCAGCGCCAGCATCGCCAACGAAGACGCATTCACACGCGCCACGTTCGCCACGTAAGCAAAGTCGACAAACTCCGGCAGATCGCCGTACTGCACGCCATTCTCGACGCGCACGTTCTGATGCTGGTGACGAAACTCTTCGTTCACTTCCGTGAATCGAACCGCGGGATAACCGCGCTCCAGAAACGGAATGTGATCGCCGCCGCGCCCGTAGCGATCGCGCCGGTACACGAGCATCACTTTGAACTGCGGCACGTATCTGTCGCCGACTTCCTTGATGAAGCGCGCCAACTGCCGCGACTGCGAGTCGTTCTCGCCGCCGACGCTGCGCCGCGTGTTCGCTTCCGCCGGAGTTTCATTCGACGGCACGCCTTCCGAGAAGACGCGCACGTTGCCGCGATCGCGCACGCCGTTACCGCCAAGCGTGTTGCCGATGATGTCGTTGGTGAACATCGCGTCGACGTTCCAGTTCTTCTGTTTGGCTTGTTCGGCGAAATGGGTCGAGCCGAGCAGGCTTTGCTCCTCGCCGGCGACCGCCATGAAAACGATCGTCGCGTCAAACTCATATTTCGCCATCACGCGCGCCATCTCGAGCACCGCTGCCGTGCCGGATGCGTCGTCGTTCGCGCCGGGCGCGTCGCACTTCGCGTCGACAGGCGTGTTGCACATTGAATCGTAGTGACCACTGACGACATAGATGCGGTCCGTCGATTCAGGCTGCGTGCCTTTCAACGTCGCCACGACGTTTGTGATGATCGTCGGTTGCGGCACGCGCTCGGCTTTCGCCTGCTCGTACGATTGCTTCTCGACAGTCATTCGCCCGCCGGACGCTTCCGCGGCTTTCAGAAACTCCGCGTACAGCCAGTCGCGAGCGGCGCCGATGCCGCGTTTCGGATCGTTCTGTTCGGAGAGCGTGTTGCGCGTGCCGAAGGAGACGAGCTGGCGGATCGTGCGTTCTATGTTGCGCGCGTCGATCTCGCGGACGATGTTTGCGATCGTGCGATTGCGCGCCGGCGAGCCGGATCTTCGTTGAGCAACGTTGAGATTCGCCGCCAGACCAATGATGACTAGACACAACGACAGACGACTACACAGTTTGGCTGGGTTCATGAGGCGTAATTTAGCACTTACGCGGATTGGACCGATAGTTAACGGAAGCGGTAGGCGCGGCTTTTCCAGACGACGATGAACTCACCGTCGATTTGTTCGGCGAAGCTGCGGAGCTCGGGTTCGTCGGCGACGAGGGCGCGATACTGTTCCGAGCCGCGTTTGACATTGACGACCCGTTGCGATGAATAAGCGGTGTCGATCCAAACGTCGCCGCTCTTGCGGAACTGGCGTCCATTGACGGAGCGCGTTTCCTCCGCGGCTTCCTTGTTTGCTTTCGCGGATTCGTCTTTTTTCGCCTCTTCGTCACGCGCCCGCGTGGCACCCGCTCCCGCCGGCGCCGCAGTTTGAAACTCGCCCAGCTTGCTCGGCCGTCGTGTCTCGCTGCGGTTGACGGCTGAACCAGTAGCAGTGGCGACTCCCGTTGCCGGCTCCTTTTTAAGATCGTCTACCTGTCTGTTTGTGTTTGTCGCTGGCGTCGATTTCGCGGCGTCGATGGTCGCCGGCGTCTCACGCTGCGCGCGGCGCTCCGCATCATCTTCTGACTGGGCGACAGCTTTCGGTGGCGGCGGCGCCTCATTGGAGATTGCCTGTCCCTGCGGAGCCGGGGCAGGCGGCTGTTGGACCGGCGCTGCTGGACTCGGCGTGTCAGTACGAGCATCAGCAGATGGTTTGGCTTCCGTTACCGTTACACTGTCATATACTTGACCTTGATTGCCGCTGAGGCCGCGCTGCGCGGTGGGCTCTGGTGATGGCGACGCCTCGGCCGTTATCGACGGACGTTGAGCCGGCGTTGCTACGTTCCCGGCAATGTCCGCCGTTCGGTCGCGACGCATTACGATAAACCCGACAACCATCACGACGATCACACCGAGCGCCGGAACCGCATAACGCAACACCATCGGCGAAAACAGACTTGCAAGGAACTGTTTCAGAAACGACGGCGCGGGTACGCTCTGCGCCTGCTCGACGGCGACCGGTCCCTGCGCGGCACTCAGTTGCGCCACCATCTTCCGGCAAACCGAACAGTCCGCGAGATGCGCGGTGTAGCGGGCGCGCGCCGCCTGCGGCAACGCATTCGCAACATACGAGTTCAACTCATCTGCATCGAGATGCGGCTCGCCGGCCTCAAAAATCACGGCCTCTTCGCGCCGCCCAAGCTGACGCAGCAACAGATCGATCTCGTTTTTCACTTCCTTGTTCATTCCTGACTTAAGAACGTAACTCTCACAAAAGCTTGCACTATCCGTGGTTTAATAAAGCCTCCACGTCGGTTTCGAGCTGTTGCCCGACCTCCGCGAAAGATCGTTCAGCTTCCGCTTTCGTCCAACCTTTTTCGACGAGGATCTCGGTCACGCGCTTCCGCAGATCCGTCTGGATGCGGGTCAAACGACGGCTCGCCGTAGCCTCATGCACGCCGAGCACCGCGCCCGCTTCGCGCAATCGCAGGTTGTCGAAGTAGTAAAGCTTCACCAGCAAACGATCCTCGGTCTCCAACTCCTGCACTGATCTACTCAACGCCTGCTGCATCTCCGTCCGCGCGAACCGATTCGATATCGATTCTTCCGGGTTCTGCACGCCCGCCAGCGCCGCTTGGCCCTCGCCCGCGGGTACCTCCTGCGCGAGTCGATCGAATTCGGCGTCTTCTTCCGTTTGCACCAGCTTCGACTGTTTTCTAAACACGTCGACGGCGAGCTGAGCGACGACGGCGCGTAACCATCCCGCCAGCGAACCGCGCCCGGAGTAATAAGCCAGCTTACTCGCAGGGCGGCCGTCCTTCCGTGTGCGCAGGCCGTAGAGTTCCGCCCAGATCGACTGCGCGAGATCCTGGGCGGCGTCTTCGTTTGAACTTGCCGAGCGCGCCGCGGAGCGGACGGTCGGCGTAAATCGTTCGACGAGTTCCGTCCAAGCGCGTTCATCGCCGCGTTCACAAGCGACGATCAGACACAGATCGTCTGCCTGTAGTTGGTCGATAAAGGTTCGAATTTCATCTTTGGGAGTGTTCGGATCGTCGCGCAGGAGATATTTCTCGACGGCGGAAAAGATCCGTGTGACCAGATGCTCGCGCCCGAGCGAACGACTGTTCTCGGCGCGGGCAAGCAAGCGGCCGGCGCCTTCGTCGAGCAAAGTTTCAATTTCGCGGCTTCTGAATTCCACGGGTTATCGCCGGTGCTTTGATGCGCAAACCGGAAACACGGATTATATTCTTGCAACAATGCTGCGCGTCACTGAAATATTTCGCTCGATTCAGGGTGAGTCGACTCACGCCGGCCGGCCGTGCACGTTCGTGCGTCTTACCGGCTGTCCGATGCGCTGCGTTTGGTGCGACAGTGAGTACACGTTCACGGGCGGCGAGCACATGTCGATCGACGCGATCATGGCCCTGGTCCACGCCTTCGGCTGCAACCTGGTGGAAGTAACGGGCGGCGAGCCGCTGGCGCAGAAAGAGGCATTCAAACTGATCGAGCGCCTCTGCAACGAGGGGTTCGAAGTGTTGATAGAAACCGGCGGCTACGTCTCGACCGCCGGCCTCGACGAGCGCGCGAAAGTCATACTCGACGTTAAGTGTCCGGCGTCCGGCGAAGAGCCGCGAAACAACTGGTCCAACCTCGAACGGCTGCGCGCCGATCGCGACGAAGTGAAGTTTGTAATTGCCGACGAAAACGACTGGCAATACGCGAAGAAAGTCATCCAACAATACGACTTGCAAACGCGAGCGCACGCGATCCTGATCTCGCCCGCATGGGAGCAAATCGACTTGCAACAACTCGCCAACTGGATCTCCGCCAGTGGTTTGAAAATACGTATGCAGTTGCAACTGCACAAATACATCTGGGGACCGGAGGTCAAAGGCGTCTGATGGGCGGTTCCGAAGAGATCGCGACTGAAGTCGCCGAACTGGAAGATAGCGACCGGCCGCGACTCGCCGTCTGTCTCGTCTCCGGCGGCATGGACTCGTGCGTCACCGCCGCGATCGCTCGCGAAGAGAACGACGAGCTTGCGTTTCTGCACGTCCGCTACGGACAACGCACCGAGCAACGCGAGCATGAAGCCTTCGAAGCAGTTGCCGATTATTTCAACGTCACGAAACGTCTCGTGATCTCGTTCGAGCACCTGAAACTGATCGGCGGCTCGTCGCTGACTGACGACACAATTGCCGTAACCACGCCCGATCTAACGACGCACGCGATCCCGTCGAGCTACGTCCCATTCAGAAACGCGCATCTGCTTGCGACGGCCACGAGCTGGGGCGAAGTGCTGAACGCAACCGCCATCTACATCGGCGCCGTTGCCGAAGACTCGTCAGGCTATCCCGACTGCCGTCCCGAGTTTTACGATGCATTTCAGACCGCCATCGACGCCGGCACAAAACCGGAAACACGCATCACGATCAGGACTCCCGTGATCGGGATGAGAAAGTCGGAGATCATCCGCCGCGGGCTGGAACTGGGCGCTCCACTGCACCTGACGTGGTCGTGTTATCGCGAATCGGAACGCGCCTGCGGCAACTGCGATTCGTGCGCTCTTCGCCTGCGCGCGTTTCGTGAAGCAGGCACGGTCGATCCAATCCCCTACCTGCTTGACAGTAGTCGTTTTGCTTATTAAGTTTTAACGTACTTCTCAAGTGAATATCGTTACAACTAGACAACTGTGGCTCCGCATCTTACGTGCTCTGTTCTCGTACGAAGTGCCCACACAGATGGAGGAATCTTTAAGATGATTGGCAAATACTTTTTCGGAGCGCTGGCGGTTGCCATTCTTGTTGTGTCAGCTTCGATCACCAGCTTCGCCCAGGTCGGCGAACTGCGCGGTCAGGTGTTTATGCAACAGGCCGATGGCCAAAAGGTTCCCCTTGCTGACGCGCAAATCGACGTCTTCCGCACCGACATCAACGGCAAATACAACACGAAGACCAACAAAAAAGGCGAGTACGTATTCGCCGGTCTTCCCTTTGTAGGAACTTATGTCGTCGTCGCAAGCCATCCGACGGCGAAGCCCAATTTCATACCGAACGTGAAAGTCGGTCGCGGCGGTCCAGTGGACATCACGGTCACGCCGGGCGACGGCAAGCGCCCGACGTACGACGAGGTCAAGTCCGCGGCGGCAATGTCCCAACCCGCGCCCGGAGCCGGTAACACCGGCGGCGGCAGCGAGAGCGCGGCTGACAAAGCCAAGCGCGAAGAGATGCTCCGCAAGAACAAGGAGATCGAAGAGAGCAACAAGAAGATCGAGGCTGCAAACGCCATTATTGCTCGCACGTTCAAGGCCGGCAACGAGGCCCTTGCAGGCGCAACCGCAGCGAGCAAAACGCAGAACAGCGAGCAGGCAATCGCGAAGTTCGGCGAGGCCATCACTCAATACGACGAAGGTCTCGCGGCCGACGCCGAACAACCTGCAATCCTGACGAACAAGGCCGTGGCGCTGAAAGGCCGCGGCGTTGAAAAGTACAACGCCACTATCCGTTCAAAGACACTCGACGACGCCGGTAGAAACGCCGCGCTGGAAAGCGCGAAGGCGGACTTCAAGGCCGCGGCCGAAGCGTCAACCAAGGCCGTGGAACTGCTCAAGGCGCAAACCGCCCCGACCGACCCCGCGGAGGTCGCCCGCTTCAACGGCAACAAGTACGCGGCGCTGTTGACGCGTGCCGAATCGATGCGCCTGTTCGTGAGCAGAGGAGACGCGACTCAGGCCACGGCCGGTCTCGAGGCTTTCAAGGACTACATCGCCGCCGAAACAGATCCGGTCAAGAAGTCGAAAGCCCAGCTCGACTCGGCGCAGATGCTGCTCGACTCAGGCCATGCCGACAAGGCGCTCGCGGAGTTTCAGACCATTCTCCAGACGCAACCTGACAGTCCTGACGCAAACCTCGGCGCCGGCCTGGCGCTCTACGCCGCAGGCGAAAAGGAAAAGTATCAGGAGGCCGCGAATTACCTGCAAAAATTTGTGGAAAAGGCCCCTGACGGACACCCGTTTAAGGACGACGCGAAGGCGATCCTTGCCGAACTGAAGAACTCGGAGAAGATCACGCCGGAGAAGACGGGCAAACCCGCTCCGAAGAAGCGTCCATAACGCGATCCCCGCGTATTCCGGTCCATAAAACCGCGCCGCCTGTTTCGACTTCAGGCGGCGCGGCTTTTTGTTAGATTCCCTACGCTTTTCGCTGGAATTCTTTATTGACACTCTCTTCGTTCAAACGGTACTATGAACGCACAACGATGTTGTAACCATCGTTGTGAGAGCGAGTGGATCGATCATGCCTCGCGCCCGTTTCAGGCGCCTTCATCCTTTCCAAGATCCAGTACGTTAACGAGCAGCCGTAGTCAAAAGTCACCAATGTCAGCCAAATTAGGCGAAATTCTCGTCCGCGAAAATCTGATTAGTCCCCAAAACCTGAGAGAGGCCCTCGACTACCAGCGTGAGCATGGTGGCAGACTCGGTTTCAATTTGGTGAAACTCGGTCTGGTCAGCGACGACATGATCACGGCAGTGCTCTCCAGGCAGTACGGCATTCCTTCCGTCAACCTGGATCTCTTCAATATCGAGCCCGCCGTGCTTCGCCTCATCCCGCAGGAGGTCGCGCAAAAGCATAGCGTCCTGCCGCTGTCGCGCGTCGGCGCCACGCTGACGCTGGCGATGGTCGATCCCACGAACGTCTTCGCCATGGACGACGTCAAGTTCATGACCGGCTTGAACGTCGAACCCGTCGTCGTTGCGGAAGGCAGTATTCAACTGGCGATCGCGAAGTACTACGGAAGCTCTCGCGAGATCGAGCTCGCGACGTCGCCGATCGAAGAAACGAACGGCAACTCGCGCAACGGCTCAAACGGATCGGGCGCGATCACCAAAGACGACCTCGTTTCTCTCGACAGCATCGACTTCGATCATTCACAAACGGAAGACGTCGAAGTACTTGACGATAACGAAGAGATCGATCTGGCCGCCCTGTCGCGGATGAGCGAGGACGCTCCCGTCGTTCGTCTCGTCAACGTGTTGCTGGTCGACTCCCTTCGCCGCGGCGCTTCCGATATTCACGTCGAGCCTTACGAGAAAGAGTTGCGCATTCGCTTCCGTATTGACGGCGTGCTTTACGACGTCATGCATCCGCCTTTAAAGCTCCGCGATGCGCTGATCTCGCGCATCAAGATCATGTCGAAGCTCGACATTTCAGAAAAGCGTCTCCCCCAGGACGGCCGTATCAAGATCAAGGTGAAAGTCGACTCCCGTTCGCGCGAGCTCGACTTCCGCGTCTCGACTCTCCCCACGTTGTTTGGCGAGAAAGTGGTGCTGCGTTTGTTGGACAAGCAGAACCTGATGCTCGACATGACGAAGCTGGGTTTCGAGCCTGAGTCGCTGGTGAAGTTCAAGCGCAACATCTCGAAGCCGTACGGCATGGTCCTGGTGACTGGACCAACCGGAAGCGGTAAGACAAACACGCTCTACTCTGCCCTGCAATCGCTGAACACGGTCGACACGAACATCATGACGGCCGAAGACCCGGTTGAGTTCAACCTGATGGGCATCAACCAGGTCCAGATGAAGGAGCAGATCGGCCTGAACTTCGCCGCCGCTCTCAGGTCGTTTCTGCGGCAGGACCCGAACATCGTTCTCGTCGGCGAAATCCGCGACTTCGAAACCGCGGAGATCGCCATCAAGGCGGCACTCACCGGCCACCTGGTACTTTCAACCCTCCACACCAATGATGCTCCCTCAACCATTTCCCGCCTGATGAACATGGGCATCGAACCCTTCCTTGTCGCCACTAGCGTAAACCTCATCCAGGCCCAACGTCTGATTCGACGCGTTTGTAAGGACTGCAAGCAGGAACATCCAACTCCGCCCGAAGCATTGATCGAAGTCGGCTTCCCGGCTGACGAAGTCAAGACACTGAAGACGTACAAGGGCAAGGGATGTTCAACCTGTAACCATACCGGTTACAAAGGCCGAATCGGACTTTACGAGGTGTTGGAAATCACCGACGAGATACGTGAGTTGATCTTGATCGGGGCTTCCGCACTTGAATTGAGAAAGAAGGCGGTCGAGGACGGCATGATCACGTTACGCGAATCGGGGTTACACAAGATTCGCGCCGGCGTGACCACGATCGAGGAAGTCGTTCGTGAAACGGTCGCCTGATACGAGGAGAAACCCGATATGCTTAGAACAATCGCAATATCGTTGATTCTGCTGCTGTCCGTGGGAGTCATGTTGCCGTTTGCGAATTCGGCGCATGGCATCAGGCAGACGACGCAGGTTGGTCAACGCAAATCCAAACGCTACCGCTCGCGAGCCTGGTGGCGGCGTTATCGCGCGCGCATGAGACAAAAACGCGCGGCTGAACAGTTGGCGCGTCAAAAGGCGCTGATGGCGTTGCCGCAGAACATCGCTCTCGCCGAGGTCTCGGCGGCGGGTGGACCAGCTTTGCCGGCAGTGCCTTCGAACGGCGCGATCGTGTCGTTCCAGGAATTGCCGCCGGCAGCGGCTGCAGTTTCAGTTCCCGCTGCGGCGCAGGTCAATACGGCACACGTGAACAACGTCGCGGCTTCGGCCGTTGCGCTTCCAGTTCCGGCGCAGGGCAATCCGATCGCAGTCGAACCGCCTGCGGTTGCGGCTACGGCGTCAGTTTCCGCTCATGCTCCGGCGACGGCGACGAGACCGCGTGTTGTTAACGCGGCGCGTAGCGTCGCAGGGCCGGGCGCGTCGAAGATGCCGGGTCAGATGAACCTTTCGGTCGTCGCGTTGAGCCGTCCGAATCCGGTTTTCCTGACTGCGCGTGAACAGAAGCGAATGCTGGCCGGCGTGCCGGTTAACGATCTGCGAAGAATCGTGATCGACAAGATGGTTGCGTCCGGTGGGTGGGTCGTCAACGACTTCGTTCGCGACGTCAACGGCAATCGCGTTTTCGTCGTGACTGCACGCACTCCGAAGGATGCGTTGACGCCTGAAAAAGCGTGGACCTTCTACTTTACGGAAGCCGGCGGCCGTGTTTACGGGCTGACTACTGAAGCGCCGGTTGAGTACGCGGATCGGATGACGGTTGAAGCGGAGCGATTCATCGAGTCGCTGCGTGATCAGTCGGAACCGAAATAACGCCCAGATAAAAACAGGGGTAATTCAAACTACTCCAGGAGAATCCACTTCGATGCGATTGAACGAATCCGTGCCCCAAATCTCCCTGTCCGAACTGCTGAGAAAGCTTTCTGAGCTCGGCGGTTCGGACCTCCACATTACGACGGGCTCGCCGCCGCAGGTCCGCGTGGACGGTCATCTTCGTCCACTCGAGTCCTATCGCGTTCTGACGTCGGCCGACACCAAGCAACTCGCTTACTCGGTGCTGACCGACGCGCAGAAACATCGCTTCGAAGAGAACCTCGAGCTCGACTTCTCGTTCGGCGTCAAAGGCCTGTCTCGCTTCCGCGCTAACCTTTTCAACCAACGCGGCGCCGTCGGCGCCGTCTTTCGCGCGATTCCGTACGAGATCAAAGCGTTCGAAGAGTTGGGACTGCCGGCCGTAGTCAAACAACTCTGCGAGAAGCCACGCGGGCTGATTCTAGTGACTGGTCCAACCGGATCGGGAAAGTCGACGACGCTCGCCGCCATGATCGACAAGATCAACCGCGACCGTCACGAACACATCCTGACGATCGAGGACCCGATCGAGTTTCTCCACAATCACAAAGGCTGTCTTATCAATCAGCGCGAAGTGAACGCCGACACGCACGGATTCGCGGCAGCGCTGCGCACAGCGCTTCGCCAGGACCCGGACGTGGTGCTCGTCGGCGAAATGCGCGACCTCGAAACGATCGAGTCAGCGCTGCGCATCGCGGAGACGGGCCACTTGACGCTCGCGACGCTGCACACGAACTCAGCGGCGTCCACCATCAACCGTATCATCGACGTCTTTCCGTCGGATCAGCAGGCGCAGATTCGCGCGCAGCTTTCGCTCGTGCTCGAAGGGATTCTCTGCCAGGCGCTGTTGCCGCGCGCTGAAGGAAGCGGCCGCGCGATGGCGCTCGAGATCCTCGTGCCAAACGGCGCTATCCGAAACCTGATACGCGAAGACAAAGTCCACCAGATCTACTCGATGATGCAGACGGGCCAGGACAAGTACGGAATGCAGACTTTCAACCAGGCGCTGGCCACTCTCTATCACAAACGCCAGATCACTCTGGACACGGCCCTGCAACGTTCGTCGAACGTCGACGAGCTGCGTGAGCTGATCGATCGTGGCGCCGGCGTGAACACCAGCAGCCAGAAGCAGCACGCCAGTCCGTACGCTCAACCCCGACCGATTGGTCAACGACCAAACGTAGGTAGATAGAAGTCACTGCGGAGTCACTGCCATGCCAACGTACGTCTTTAAAGGACGCAACCGACTGAACGAGATCGTTGTCGGCGAACGTGTTGCCGATAACCGCGAAGCGCTGCGCCAGATCCTCCGGCGCGAACAAGTGACGCTGACGTCAGTCAAGGAAAAAGGGCGCGAGATCGGCATTCCGAAGATCGGCGGCCGCAAGAAAGTTAAGTCGAAAGACTTGTCGGTGTTCACGCGGCAGTTTTCCGTCATGATCGACGCCGGTCTGCCGTTGGTCCAATGTCTGGAGATTCTGGCGCAGCAACAGGACAACAAGTACTTTCAGCAGATTCTGCTCCAGGTGCGGCAGGACGTCGAAGAAGGATCGACGTTGGCGGCGGCAATGGGACGTCACCCGCGCGTTTTCGATCAGCTTTACGCGAACATGGTTGAGGCCGGAGAAACGGGCGGTATTCTGGACCTGATCCTGCAACGCCTGTCGACGTTCATCGAGAAGATCGTGAAGTTAAAACGCGACATCATTTCCGCGATGATCTACCCGAGCGCCGTCATCCTGCTCGCAATCGTCGCCGTCGCGGTGATCATGGTCGTCGTCATCCCGCAGTTTCAAAACATCTTCCTCGGTCTGCTTGGACCGGGTGAACAGTTGCCGTTGCCGACGCGCATCGTGGTTGGCTTCAGTAACTTTCTCGCGGGTATCGGTGGTTTAGCGATACTGGCGGCCGTGATCGGCATCGCCGTCGCAATCAAGTTCTACTACAAGACGCCAGGCGGAAGAAGAAACATCGATCGGCTGTTGTTGAAGGTCCCGATTCTGGGCGACATCTTTCGCAAGATTGCCGTCTCCCGCTTCTCGCGGACGCTTTCGACGCTGCTCTCTTCCGGTGTTCCGATCTTGCAGTCACTCGACATCACCGCGAAGACGTCCGGCAACGTGATCATCGAAGCCGCAATCACCCAGGTGCGAACCGGTGTCGAGCGCGGTGAAAGCTTTGTCGAGCCGTTGAAGGCGACGGAAGTCTTTCCGCACATGGTGGCGCAGATGATCGGCATCGGCGAACAGACCGGCGCGCTCGACGCGATGCTCGGGAAGATCGCCGATTTCTACGAAGCTGAAGTCGATGCTGCTATCGCAAACCTGCTGACGCTAATCGAACCGATCCTGATCGGCTTCCTCGGCGTCACCATCGGTTCGATCGTCATCGCTATGTACCTGCCGCTGTTCACGCTGATCGGCAAACTCTCGCAGGGACACTAAACGAACCTTTTTACAAGCCACGGATCGAACGAAACACCCGGACGCAAGTCGCGGGTGTTTTGTTTTGTGTACAAAGGTACACCCTCAATTCGTCAAGTGTTGCTCACAGTGGACAGATCTATTCCTCGAGTGTGAAAAGCGGCGTCTTTTCAGTTGGCACATTCCTTGCCGCTGCCCTGCCTTGCGAAAACTCACAAACACCCACGCAAGGAGTAATCATGAGCAAAAACAAAGACTTCGAAAAGAAACTCGAGAAAGAGATCGGCGAAGCGGACTGCATCCGCTTGAATTGTTGACGGCTGAGATGCTGCGCGCCGTCCACACCGACCGTGTGTACCCAGCGCGCGCTCGTTGTCAAACGGAACTGAGTCGCAGGGATTGTCGGGGACGTGGCGTCATGTTTCGGAGTGGGTCTGGCTTGCGGGTCAGGCAGGATTGCCGACGACGTCCTACACTCAAACCAGTCACGACGAACTCGACGAAACGAAGCAGGTCCGCAGAATCGTTCCCGATACAACGCCGACGACGATGGTCGTCACGCTCGGCGATCGAGTTTTTGGTCCAACGTTGCCGCCGCACATCAGCGCCGGCTGCGTGCAACTCGCACAACTCTCCAAAACGCCGCTGCTTGGAATCGAACTGACTGTCGGCCAGTCGCCTGCGCTCTGGACGTTCGCGGGCGCGACTCCCATCCCGACCTGCGACTCGGCGGCGAACCGTTGCTCGACGAGCTCGCCCGGAAGCTCTATCTCGCTCAAAGGAGGAACGCGTGATGATTCTCCTTTGTGGTATTCCAAGTGAATCGCCGATGGTGCTCGTGCGTGAAGCGCTCGAGAGGAAAAGCAAGCTGTACGTGGTCCTGAATCAACGCAAGTACTCCAGCAGGCTTTGCACGAAAAGTCCCGGGCGCGCTCTTCTCTGTGCAACCTCAGTGTCCTCTGTGTCTCTGTGGTTGATGAATTCCGAGTAAAACCACACCACCGAGACACAGAGGACACTGAGGTTGCACAGAGGATCCCCAAAACAAGGACTTTTTGTGCAAAGCCACTCCAGCATGAAGATGTCGCTGGAGATTCGCGGCGGACAGGCTACGGGAAAAGCGCTGAAGTACGCAGAGAACGCCGAGAATCTCCCAACTTAAGACACCACCGGTTGGAAGTCACAGTGTCTCAACGGCCTGTGAACTGCTATAATCCCGGCTGACCCCAATTACCCCCAGGCAAGCTCTCCTCTGAATCGTCCACGCAGAGTTCGCAGAATGATGTCCAGTGATGTTCCAGAGAAGCCGGCGGCGGCAGGCACGACTAATCAACTGACCAATTTGAAGAGCCCTGAGTTGGCGCCTTACTGGCTCTCTGCCCTGATTGAGTCCGCCGATGACGCTATCATCAGCAAGACGCTCGACGGCATCATCACGAGCTGGAACCAGGGCGCGCAACGCATCTTTGGCTACACCGCGGAGGAGGTGATCGGCAAGCCGATCACGATCCTGATCCCGCCCGACCACGTCGACGAAGAGCCCGCGATTCTCGCACGCCTCCGCGCGGGCGAACGCATCGAGCACTTCGAGACTGTTCGCGTCGCTAAAGACGGGCGCCATATCGACATCTCGCTGACGGTCTCGCCCATTATCCTGCCGGACGGCCAAATCATCGGCGCTTCCAAGATCGCTCGCGACATCACCGAGCAACGACAGGCGCGCAAGTCACTCGACGAGGCATACGCCGTCGCAAAACGCGCGCAAAGCGAAGCCGAAGCTGCCGCAACCGAAAAAGAGCGTCTTTATAAGCAGGCGGAAGAGTCGAGCCGCCTGAAAGAAGAGTTTCTCGCCACCATCTCGCACGAGCTGCGGACGCCGCTCAGCGCCATTCTCGGTTGGACGCGAATGCTGCGGCTCGGACAGATCAGCAGCGAAGACCAGGTCAGAGCACTCGAAACTATCGAACGCAACGCCCGCGCGCAGGCGCAGTTGATCGACGACCTGCTCGACGTCTCGCGCATCGTCACCGGCAAGCTGCGCATGGACGTTCGACCTGCCGATCCGAATTCCTTCATCGAGGCGGCCGTCGAAGCCGTACGGCCCGCCGCGGACGCGAGAGGCGTGCGCGTGCAAAAGGTGGTGGACACCGGCGCGGTTTCAATTCCCGGCGATCCGGTGCGCCTGCAACAAGTCGTGTGGAACCTGTTGTCGAACGCGATCAAGTTCACGCCTCGCGGCGGCCGAGTGCAGATTCGCTCCGAGCGGGTGAATTCACACCTGGAGATCGTCGTCAGCGATACGGGTCAGGGCATCTCGGCGGATTTTCTGCCTCATGTGTTCGATCGCTTTCGCCAGGCCGATCAGAAGACGAGCCGGCAACACGGCGGCATGGGACTTGGATTGTCAATCGTGCGCCATCTCGTCGAGCTTCATGGCGGCAGCGTCCGCGCAGCCAGCGACGGCGTCGGGCAAGGCGCAACGTTCACGGTGATGTTGCCGATTACGCCCGTCTATCAGGTGGACTCGACCGGCAGCCGCGTACATCCTGCCGCCCGAGATCTGTTGCCCGAACCCGACTGCACCGATCGTCTCGACGGCTTGACGATTCTCGTTGTCGACGACGAGCCTGACACACGCGATTTGTTGAGACAGGGACTCGAGTATTGCGGCGCAAAGGTCAGAACCGCGGACTCCGCCGCCAGTGCGCTCGCCCAACTCGACGAGGAGCTGCCCGACATCCTGATCAGCGACATCGGCATGCCCGGCACGGACGGCTACGAACTGATCCGCCAGGTTCGACAGCTTCCCGGCGAGAAGAGACGCCGGATCGCCGCCATCGCATTGACAGCCTACACGCGCGTCGAAGATCGGCTCCAGTCACTGCGCGCGGGCTACGACATGCACGTTCCCAAACCAGTCGAACTAACCGAGCTCGTCGCCGTCGCCGCCAGCGTTGCGCGTCGCAAAAACTAGACCTCACATCCGAAATTTCCACTCAAAACAACTGATGCTTTGACAATCTAGGCATGCGTCTCTATGATGCCTACCGATTCTAGGTATCACCACTTCTGACGTTGCTCGTGTGAAGGAGGCCGTCGTGCCGAAAGACAAAGCGGATCTGTTACAGGGAACGCTGGACATGCTCATACTTAAGGCGCTCTCGCTGGGAGAGTTGCACGGGTACGGGATTATTCAGCGCATTCGCCAACTCTCGGATGAAATGCTCAACGTCGAACAGGGCTCGCTGTATCCCGCGCTGTATCGCATCGAGCAAAAGGGTTGGGTGTCGGCGCGATGGGACGTGAATGAGACCGGCCGCGAGGCGAAGTTTTACAAACTAACGCGCAGCGGCCGCAAACAACTCGAAACTCAGGAAGCAAGCTGGGACCGGCTCGTGCTCGCTATCGCTAAAGTTCGGCAAGGCACGGTCTAGCCACAAAAAGGCACAAGAAACAAAAGGGGAGTTTGCCCGGATGAAGTGGCTCAATATCCTTCGCGACCGCCTGCGCGCGTTGCGACACCGAGACGACGTCATTGACGACATCGATCGCGAGATGCGCTCGCACCTCGAGTTGCAAGTCGAGGCGAACATCAGGGCCGGCATGCCGCCGGCGGAAGCGCGCGAGAAAGCGATGCGCAGTTTTGGCAACGTCAACCGCGCCGTCGACGCCGCTTACGAGGTCAAGGGCGGCGGGCTCTTCGAAACGCTCGCGCAGGACATTCGTTACGGCATGCGCGTGCTGTTCAAACACAAGGCGTTCACGTCAGTCGCCGTGATCACGCTCGCGCTCGGCATCGGCGCAAACACCGCGATCTTCTCAGTCGTGAACGAGCTACTGCTGCGGCCGCTGCCGTATCGCGACGCCGAGCGCGTGGTGATGTTGTGGGAAGTCACACCCGAAGGGCGCCATCAAAACACGACCTCGCGCGCAAACTTCCGTGCGTGGCGCGATCAGAGCACCAGCTTCGAGAACATGGCGGCGTTCTCGGACCAGCGCTTCACGCTGGCGGGCAACGGCGAGCCGGAGGAAGTTTCGGGCCAGCTCGCGATCCCGTCGCTCTTCAAGGTCCTCGGCGTGGAGCCGATTCTCGGCCGCCCGTTGTTGATGGAAGACGACGAGCCGGGCAAACCGCTTGTCGCTGTGCTCAGTTACGGTCTTTGGCAACGACGCTTCGGCGGCGATACGAACGTGATTGGCAAACCGATCACTCTCAACAGCGTAAACTTCACGATCGCCGGCGTGATGCCGCGAAACTTTCAGTTTCACATCAAACAGAGATCGGGAACCGGCAGGCCGGCGGAAGTTTGGGTCACGCTGCCGATGCCGACCGGCAACACCGAAAACGAACGCGGCCGTTTTCTTTCAGTCGTCGCGCGTCTGAAAGACGGCGTGACGCCGGACCAGGCCGCGGCCGAACTGCGCACGATTCAGTCACGCTTGTCGGATGCGTTTCCGGAATTCAACAAGAACTACACCGGCGAAGTCGTGCCGTTGCGCGAACAATTTTTCGGCAATGTGCGGCGTCCGTTGTGGTTGATGCTGGGCGCGGTCGGTTTCGTGTTGCTGATCGCGTGCGCCAACGTCGCGAACCTGCTGCTGTCGCTGGCGACGTCGCGTGAAAAAGAGATCGCGTTGCGCGCGGCACTCGGCGCGCGCCGCTCGCGCATCGTCAGGCAGTTGCTGACGGAGAGTCTGTTGCTGGCGCTGCTCGGCAGCGTGCTCGGGCTCGGTTTCGCATGGCTGGGAATCAAAGCGTTGCTGCTGATCGCTCCGGGCGATCTCGTCAGTTTTCAAAACGTTGGTCTCAACGTGTTCGTGCTGCTTTGGACGCTCGGCGTATCGCTGTTCACAGGGATCGTCTTCGGGCTCGCGCCGGCGCTGCACATTTCGCGGCTCAATCTCAACGACTCCCTCAAGGAAGGCGGCAAAGCGGAGTCGGGCCAGGCGACTGGCAGCCGCCGCATGCGCAGCGTACTCGTCGTGTCGGAGATCGCGCTGGCGGTCGTGTTGCTCGCGAGCGCCGGACTGCTGATCCGAAGCTTCATCCGTTTGCAGCAGGTCGACCGCGGGTTTGAGACTGAGAAGGTGCTTTCGGGCGTCGTGCGTCTGCCGTACGCGAAGTATCGCGAAGACGCGCAGCTCGTCAGTTTCTTCAACCAGGCGATGGAGCGTCTGGAAAAGTTGCCGGGCGTGAAGTCGGCGGGCATGGTCAACTTCCTGCCGCTGTACGGTGGCCTCGGTTCTGCCACCGGGTTCAAGATCATCGGACGGCCCGAGCCGCCGCCGGGACAAGGACCGAGTACTGACGTGCGCGTCGTGGACGCCGGGTACTTTCAGACGATGAGCATTCCGCTCCTGCGCGGCCGCAACTTCTCCGATGCAGAGCAGCGCGAAGCGAAGCGCGTCATACTGATCAACGAAGCGCTCGCTCGGAAACACTTTCCGAACGAGGATCCGATCGGGCAACGGCTCGACGTCGCGATGTTTGAGACTCCCGTGGTCACGGAGATCATCGGTGTGGTTGGAAACGTCAGATACGACAGTTTGATCGACGAAGCGCCGCCGGCGGTTTATTTTCCGCATCCGGAGTTGGCGTATCCGTTCATGACTTTCGTGCTGCGCACCGATGGCGATCCGGCTGCGCTCGCGCCGGCGTTGCAACGAGAGATACGCGCGCTCGATCCGAATCAGCCTGTTTCCGACGTTCGCACGATGGAGCAGGTGATGTCTGAGGCGATGAGCCGTTCGCGTTTCAATACGCTGTTGCTCGCGCTGTTCGCCGGTTTGGCGACGCTCCTGTCGGCGGTCGGAATCTTCGGAGTGATGAACTACTCGGTCGCGCTGCGCACGCGCGAGATCGGACTGCGTCTCGCCATCGGCGCGCAGCCGCGACAGGTGCTGCTGTTGGTGCTGAGACAGGGACTGCTGTTGACTGTGATCGGCGTCGGGATCGGACTGGCCGCCGCGTTCGCGCTGACGCGGTTGTTATCGGGGTTGCTGTTTGGCGTCGCCGCGGTCGATGGTGCGACGTTCACGGCGATCTCGTTGCTGCTGGTGCTCGTTTCGCTGATCGCGTGTTATCTGCCCGCGCGGCGAGCGATGCGCATCGATCCGATGATGGCGCTGCGTTACGAATAAGAGATCAACTGTTCTCCCGCAAAGGCGCAAAGAGGAAAGAGGCTTTCTTTGCGTCTTAGCGCCTTTGCGGGAGGCTCTTCACTACTCAATACCGAACTGCTCGCGCAAAACTCGATCGCAGTCTTCCTGCGTTTCCAGCAAACGCTCATCACGCTCGCCTGCCAGCGACGTTGTGATGAGGCGCGCGCCGCTCAACGTTACGCGCCCGTCAGGAGTCGCAAGCGAACAGATCGTGCCTTTCGTGAAGTGTGAGTCGGGAGAAGTCTGGTGATAGTGGCACATCTCCTCGTAGTCGGCGTACGTGTAAGGCTGTAGCGTGAAACGATAGAGCGGCTTCCAGTCTTCACCATCCGCGCGTCGCCTCAACAGCAGATGCGAGCCGGCCTCGACAATCTGAAAGACGCCATTCGACTGCACCTGCTCGCCGCGTCCGTCCAACAACAACGGCTCAAGAAACGATTCACCAAACCCGACGTCGGCCAGCCACCGCTGTTCGAGCGTCACCATCAGCGTCATGTGATCGAACGCCGGACCAAACTCGCCCACAGCATTCGCAACCTCCGCCGAAAGCATCGACACGTCAAACCCGATCGCCCGCAGCAGCGCCGCAAACAATCCGTTCACTTCATAACAGAACCCGCCACGCCTCTTGTCGACGATCTTTTTGAACAACGCGTCATCGTCGAGGACGATCCGTTCGCCGTTATGGATGCTCAGATTTTCAAACGGCACCTTATGCAGGTGCGCGACCTGCAACGCGCGCAACGTCTCGGCCGTTGGCGTCAATGGGCCGGTATAATTGATCCGTTCTAAGTAAGCCGCGATATTCATGCGGTAAATTCTACCTGATATTGTGATAGGCTTTCCTCCCGATGACGACGGCGGAACACACCAGCGAGTCAGGCCGATCGGGGGGCTCCAAACTGGGATGGCTGATCGCGGGCAGGTTGGTGACGGCGGTCGTGCTCACGGTCGTCGCCACGCTTTGGATTCGAGCAGGCTCGCCTCAACAGTCGCTCGACAAAAGTGTTCTGATACTCACAATCGTCGCCTGTCTCACCATCGCTTACGCCATTCTCTACCGTTTCTCGAAAAACATCCTGCTGCAAGCGAGCGTTCAAATTGCGGTCGACGTCTTTCTCGTCACGTGGCTGGTCTGGAACTCCGACGTCATTCAGTCGCCGTACATCGCGCTTTACATCGTCGTGATCGCGATCTCGAGCCTGTTTCTCGGACCACGCGGCGCGGTCGTGACGTCCGTCGGTTGCGCAGCGGCGTTCTCGGCATGTTCGCTCGCGTTAACCGGCGTGTTCGGACAACCGTCGTCGTCGCGGCTGATCGGCGGTTCGCTGTCGCAGACGGTCCAGTGGGTCGGACTGTTCGATATCGCGTTCCTTGTCGTCGGTCTGCTGTCCGCGCGTTTGGCTGAACGACAGTCGCGCTACGACGTGCGACTGCTCGCCGCGCGACAGTCGCTCAGAAACCTGCGCGCACTGCACGAACGCATCGTCGCGTCGATCCGATCCGGAGTGGTGACGACGGATCTCGAAGGACGCGTGTACACCTTCAACTCCGCGGCGCAGGAAATCACCGGCTACACCGAACAAGCGATACGAGGACAGGACGCGTCGATACTCTTCGGCGACATAAAAGAGCACGTCGCCGAGTCGGTGCGGGCGGCGAAAACGGGCAACGCCAGTCCGCGCTTCGAAACGAGTTGTCTCACTTCGGAAGGCATGCGCTTGCGCCTCGGTTACAGCATCTCGCCGCTGTCTTCCGAAGCAGGCGAAACGACGGGCATCGTCATCACTTTCCAGGATCTGACGCAGGTGCGATCGCTCGAAGAAACTTCGCGGCGACAGGACCGGCTCGCCGCGATCGGGCGCATGGCGGCGTCGATTGCGCATGAGATTCGTAACCCGCTCGCGGCGATGCGCGGGTCGATCCAGATGCTGCGATCGGAAGTCGAGAATGATTCGTCGCAGGCGGAGTTGATGGAGATCATCCTGCGTGAGTCGGACCGGCTGAATCGCATCATCACGGATTTTTTGAGTTATGCGCGTCCGCGCTCGCTCGTGCAGGCGCGCGTGGACGTTGGCGAGTTGTTGAGTCAAACGTTCGCGCTGATGCGTCACAGTCCGGAAATCGGCGCGCACCAAACGCTTGAAGCCGACGTGCCGGAAGAACGAATCTTTGCCGACGCCGACGAGGGACAGCTGAAACAGGTGTTTTGGAACCTCGCGCGCAACGCGCTACAGGCGATGCCGCAGGGCGGAACGCTTCGCGCGACGCTTGCAAAAAACTCCCACAACCGCGTGCGCATCGCTTTCACCGATACCGGACGAGGAATGTCGCCCGATCAGGTCGAACACTTATTCGAGCCGTTCTCGTCGACGACGGGCGGCACCGGTCTCGGTCTCTCAATTGTTTATCAAATCATTCGCGATCATGGTGGTACAATCAACGTCCGCAGTCGCGAGGGACAGGGAACAACGATAACTCTCGAACTTCCAATGACAACGAATGGCGACGCCCTATCCGACACCGTCGCCGTTGCTGATTAGGGCGCGCACGTGCTGAGTCAAAAACCATGGCCAATCTTCTGATTGTTGACGACGAACTCGGAATGCGGCAGTTCCTGACGCATCTTTTCCAACGCGAAGGACATACGGTGCGTCTCGCCGAGAACGGCCGCGAAGCCATGACGATGATCCAGGAGCAGCCGCCGGATCTGATCATCTCCGATATCCGCATGCCTGACATGAACGGCGTCGATCTGTTGCGCGCCGCGCGCGAGCTTCATCCGGAAGTCGAGATCATCATGATGACGGCGTTCGCGAACGTCGACACGGCGCGCGAAGCGTTTCTTCTCGGCGCGTACGACTTCGTCCAGAAACCGTTCGACAACGATCTGCTGAAAGAGACAGTCACTCGCGCGCTCGAAAAGATCTCGCTCGTCAAAGAGAAAGAGGCGCTGCGCGAAGAGAACAAGGCGCTGATCCAGGGACAACGCACGCGCGGCAAGCTCGGAAACATCATCGGCCGCAGCCAACGGATGCTTGCGCTGTATCAGATGATCGAGACCGTCGCGCAAGTGCAGTCGACGGTTTTGGTAACTGGCGAATCCGGTACAGGTAAGGAACTCGTCGCGCGCGCGATTCACGATCTCAGCCCGCGCGCGGAGAAGCCGTTTGTGTCGGTGAACTGCGGCGCGTTTACTGAGACGCTGTTGGAGTCGGAGTTGTTTGGTTACGTCAAAGGTTCGTTCACCGGCGCAAACGCGAACCGCAAAGGGCTTTTCGAAGCCGCGAACAGTGGGACGATCTTCCTCGACGAGATCGGCGAGATGTCGCCGGCGATGCAGGTCAAACTGTTGCGCGTGTTGCAGGAGAGAAAAGTTCGGCCGGTCGGGGCGACGGAAGAGAGCACTGTCGATACGAGAGTCATCGCGGCGACGAACCGCGATCTCGCAAGCATGGTCAGTTCCGGCACGTTCCGCGAGGATCTCTACTATCGCATCTCGGTAATTCCGATCGAGCTACCGCCGCTGCGCGAGCGCGCCGAAGACATCTCGGATCTTGCGACCCACTTTGTGCAGAAGTTCTGCGCGCCGGCGGGACGGACGCTCGGCATCAGCGAGAGCGCGATGCGTTTGTTGGAGCGTTATTCGTGGCCCGGAAACGTGCGCGAGCTCGAGCACACGATCGAGCGCGCGGTCGCGTTGGAAAGGACCAACTCGATCGAGCCTGAGCGCTTGCCCGAGAAGATCTCGAACTACAATCCGTACCGGGTCGCCGAAGCGATGGAGTTTCCCGACGAAGGGATCAATCTCACGGCCCACCTGGACCAGCTCGAAAAGACTTACGTGCTGGAGGCGCTGCGCCGCACGTCAGGCAATCAGACGAACGCCGCCGAGCTGCTGCGTTTGTCGGTTCGTTCACTGCGTCACTTATTGGACAAGCACGGGGTTCGCGGCCTCACGGCCCAGATGCGCGACGAGCGCCGTGGTCCAGAATCGCATCCCCGCCGCCGCTCCAGCGATCCACCCACCCGCCGCCGTGAAGACGACACGGGCGAGTTCGCCGCCGGCGCCGGCGAGAAGTAAACCACTTCCAAAAACTGTCTAATTACGGCGGCCTGCCGGAAAGCGTCATTCTGCCTCTGCCAGAATT
>DASURS010000027.1:0-22807 GCA_036279935.1 Pyrinomonadaceae bacterium | reverse complement strand
AACTTCCATCTACGAGGATAATTTGATGAACATCAGAAACACTCTGCGGCAGTGGCAGTCGCTCGTCTGTTCGGGCTGCGCCGCATTGGTTGTGATGATCGTGGCGTCAGGCGCGTACGCGCAAACGCCGCCGCCGACTTGCGAGCGGACCGTCAAGGCCGACGTCGTCGCATTCGACCAGGCGATCATTTACAACCGGCTCGGCGTTATAAACCCCGCCGGAATGATGTACGCGCTCAAGCGCGACGTCGTAGCGATTGACCCTTCGAAAGGACTCGTTCCCGGTAACGTTCAACTGCGTCCCGGAAAGCGACCGCGACCGATCGCGTTGCGCATGAACGTTGGGGACTGTCTCGCTGTCAACTTTACTAATCTCCTGGCGCCGGATGCCGCCGACGTGAATTCATTCGCCGCCAACAACGCCCCCGCAACCCGCACGGCTTCCGCGCACATCATGGGCCTGCAACTCGTCGGCTCGATTCTCTCCGACGGTTCGAACGTCGGACAGAACCAGAGCAGTCTCGTTGCGCCGGGCGCTTCCACCACCTACACCTACATCGCGCAACGCGAAGGCAATCACCTGATGTATTCGACCGCCGCAACGACGGGCGGCGAAGGTGACGGCGGTTCGCTGGCGATGGGACTCTTCGGTTCCGTCAACGTCGAGGTAAAGACTGCCGAGTGGTATCGCTCGCAGATCACTGCCGAAGAGATGGATCTGGCAACCGCGAGGAACGCGGACGGCACGCCCAAGAAGACGCCTGCCGGACAGCCGATCATCAACTACGACGCTGTTTATCCGGCCGGACATCCACGCGCCGGACAGCCGATCCTGAAGATGCTCGATGCGAACAACAACATCGTGCACACGGATCTGAACGCCGTCATCACCGGTCCGAACAAGGGCCGTTTCGCGGCGGGTACGTATCGTCCGAACGCCGTGGAACCTGATCGCGATCAGCCGTTCCGCGAGTTCACCGTCGTCTATCACGACGAGATCAAGGCGATTCAGGCGTTTCCCCAATTCGAAGATCCCGTTCTTTCGCACACGCTTTACAGCGTCAAAGACGGCTTCGCCATCAACTACGGCACGGGCGGCATCGGCGCTGAAATTCTCGCCAACCGTCTGGGCGTCGGCCCGATGGCCAACTGTACTGAATGTAAGTACGAAGACTTCTTCCTGTCGGCGTGGGCCGTGGGTGATCCGGCGCAAGTCGTCGACGTCCCTGCAAACACGACTGACGGAAACGGCAACCTGATCAAAGGCGCGAAGGCGACGAAAGTCCTCTTCCCCGACGATCCGTCAAACGTTCATCACAGCTATATCAACGATCACGTGAAGATGCGTATCGTTCATGCCGGTCCGAAAGAGCACCACATCCACCACTTGCACGCGCACCAGTGGTTGAACACGCCCGACAGCGACAACTCGAGCTATCTCGACAGCCAGGCCATCGGACCGGGCTACTCGTTCACTACCGAGATCGCGCACGGCGGCTCAGGCAATCGCAACAAGACGCCGGGCGACTCGATCTTCCACTGCCACTTCTACCCGCACTTCGCACAGGGCATGTGGGAAATGTGGCGCTCACACGACGTCTTCGAAGCCGGCTCTCAGCTCGACGGCGACGGCCGTCCGGCCACCGGCGCACGCGCGCTGCCTGACGGCGAGATCGTCAAGGGCACTCCGATTCCGGGGCTCGTGCCGCTGCCGACGATCGCAATGGCGCCAATGCCGACCGAGACGTTCAAAGGCTATCCGTTTTACGTTCCGGGTGTCGCCGGACACCGTCCACCGCACCCGCCGCTCGACACGATCGACGACGGTGGTCTGCCGCGTCACGTCATCGTCGGCGGTGAGGCCGAGAGCGTCGAGACTCGTCTCGATTTCAGCAAGGAAATTCTGGTAGCTGACGCGAAAGCGATTCCTGAAACGGGAACGCCGGACGAAGTTGCCGCGATGAATTTCCACGCGCAAAAACAGGTCGCCAGCTACCGTCCTGACGGCACTGCCGCGAACTACACGCTGAACGGTCTGCCGGCGAAGCCGGGTGCGCCGTTCGCAGATCCGTGCCGCGACGATGCCGGTAATGCCTTCGGTAAGCCGCGTCTTTACAAAGCCGCCGCGATTCAGCTCGATCTGAAGCTGAACAAGGCCGGCTGGCACTTCCCGCAGTCACGCATTCTGTCGCTGTGGGGCGACGTTGCGTCGACTCTGAACGGCACGCGCGCGCCGGAACCACTGTTCTTCCGCGCAAACACCAACGACTGTATTACGTTCCAGCACACAAACCTGGCGCCGCACGTTTACGAGCTCGACGACTTCCAGGTGCGCACGCCGACCGACATCATGGGTCAGCACATTCACCTCGTGAAGTTTGACGTGACCTCGTCTGACGGCGCGGGTAATGGTTTCAACTACGAAGACGGCACGTTCGCTCCGGGTGAAGTCATCGAGCGCATCAATGCCATCAACGCCGCCGGCGGTTTGCAGGCTTTCAACAGCACGAGCAAAACGCAACTGACGGCCAAACCGCACCCGTTCTTCGGAACCGTGGGCGCGCAGACGACTGTGCAGCGCTGGTTCGCCGATCCGACCCTGAACCTGGCTGGCAAGGACCGCACGCTCGGCACCGTCTTCTCGCACGATCACTTCGGACCTTCGACACACCAGCAAGCCGGTCTCTACTCCGGTCTGGTGACGGAGCCCGAAAACTCAGTCTGGAAACACAACGAAACCGGCCAGGTGCTCGGCGGACGCTTCGACGGCGGTCCGACGACGTGGCAGGCCGTCATCGAAACTCAAAACACGGCGGACAGCTATCGCGAGTTTCTGCTCGAGTTCGCCGATTACACGCTCGCCTACAAACCCGGCGGCGGCGTCAATAATGCCGGACTGGCGGTTCCGGATCCGGTTGCCGCCATCAACCCACCGGTTAGAGACGAAGCTGCTCTGCCGATCAACATCAAGAAGGCTGACCAGTGTCCGGGCGGAGTACCGCTCCCGTGTCCCGAAGCAGTTTCGGCTGCCGATCCGGGAACGATGGTGGTCAACTACCGCAACGAGCCTGTCGCACTGCGCGTGCAGGATCCGGCGAATAACCAGCAGGCCGCGGGCGACGCCGGCGATCTCTCGCAGGTCTATCGTTCGGACGTAACGCGCGCGAACGCTGCACTCAACTCGCAGCCGACTTTCTACCCGGCGCTGACGGGTGGTCTGCAGGGCGGCGATCCGTTTACTCCACTACTTCGCGCTTACGAGGCGGACAGAGTTCAGGTCCGCGTTCTCGTGGGTGCTCACGAGGAAAGTCACAACTTCAGCATCCACGGGCAGAAGTGGCTCTACGAGCGCACCGATCCGAATTCGGGATACCGCAATTCGCAGGCGATGGGCATCTCCGAGCACTTCGAGTTCGAGCTTCCGGGTATCGCGGCCATCAAGGGCGGTATTCCGTTCGTCGACTACCTGTATCAGCCGGGTAGTTCCGTGGACAACCAGTGGCACGGTACCTGGGGTCTGTTACGCGCCTACCGTGGCGCCGAAGGTCTCCAGCCCGATCTCGCGCTGCTGCCGAGCAACCCGACCGGCACGGGAAAAAGCGCCACAAACAAGAAAGACTTTAATGGCACTTGCCCGTCAGCCGCGCCGAGCCGCAAGTTCAGCGTGACTGCCGTCACTGCGCAGGATGCGCTGCCTGGTGGAACGCTCGTTTACAACGACCGCACAAACCAGGGCGGCAAACTGCACGACCCAACGGCGATCATGTATGTCCGCACGAACGACATCGACGCAGCAACAGGCAAACTCAAGGCTGGCGTGCCGGTTGAGCCGCTCGTGCTGAGAGCCAATGCCGGCGACTGCATCGAGGTCACGTTGTTCAACAAGCTTCCGGTCAACGTGCCGGATCTGGCTGGCTGGAACACGTTGCCGATGATCGTCGAAGGCTTCAACGCGAACCAGGTGAAACCGTCCAACCAGGTCGGCCTGCACCCGCAGCTTGTTGCCTACGACGTGGTTTCGAGTGACGGCGCCAACGTTGGTTTCAACGTGGCTGCTAACCCTGAAACTTACACACCGGACGGACGTCAGACCGCCAAGCCCGGCGAATCAGTGAAGTACAAGTGGTACGCCGGCGACATCCGGATGAACGGCACGACGAAGGTGGCCACTCCGATTGAGTTCGGCGCGACCAACCTGATCTCGTCTGACCCGATCAAGCACTCAAACAAAGGCGCGATCGGTTCACTCATCATCGAGCCGCAGGGCGCGACCTGGATTGAAGACACTAACTCGCGCGCACAGGCGACCGTCAGCAAGACCGACGGCACCTCGTTCCGCGAATTCGTCCTTCAGTTCCAGACTGACATCAACATGCGTCGCAGTGACCTGCAAGGTGATGCCGCGGCGGTTCCGAA
Source organism: Pyrinomonadaceae bacterium (assembly GCA_036279935.1). Lineage (GTDB taxonomy): Bacteria > Acidobacteriota > Blastocatellia > Pyrinomonadales > Pyrinomonadaceae > PSRF01. Next base: position 18,391 of record DASURS010000027.1, on the reverse strand, counting down.
CGTCGCGGGTGAAGAGGATCCAGAAGACTCCGGTCAGAAGGCCCTCAACTATCGCAGCGAACCGATGTGGAAACGATTGGGCTATGAGCCTGATCTGCCGCTCGAACAGACTCGCGCATTCGACTACACCAACTCGTTGTCGAACGCGCAAGTCGGCGGCGACCCTGTAACTCCAGTGTTCACCGCGAAGGCCGGAACGCCGGTACGTTTCCGCGTGCTCAATGCGAACGGCCATGCGCGAAACAACGTGTTCCAGGTTCACGGACACATCTGGCAGCAGGAGCCGTACATCAACAACTCGACCCAGATCGGCAACAATCCGCTTTCGGAGTGGAAAGGCGCCCAGCAGGGTCACGGCGCGTCGAATCACATGGACGCGGTTCCGCAGAACGGCGCTGGAGGCGCGCGTCAGATCACGGGTGATTACCTGTATCGAACGCAGTCGTCCTTCCAGTTTGATAACGGACTGTGGGGCATCTTCCGCGTGACGCCGTAACCACAAAAAGGCACATACAGAGCCCACAAAAGGCACAAAAGACCTAAATGGTTTTCTTTGTGCCTTTTGTGCATTTTGTGCCTTCTGTGGTTACGTGATCTATGTTGTGGCAGAAGTCGGTGCGAGTGTTCCACCACGTAACACACTTCCGATTGGTTCGCGCGCATTTGCAAGAAAAAGAGCAAGGCACGGTCATTGCTCAAAGGAAGGCGCGCAGTACCTGCGCCACACACTCAAAAAAGATGAAGGGAATATCGATGAAAACATTTGCGTTCGCTTTTGTTTTCGCTGCTGCACTACTAATCGCCGCCCCCGTCGCCTTCGCTACCACCGTCAGCGAAGTGCAGTCGATGATCACACAGTTAAAAGGTAAAGTTCAGATTATCCAGATCAACGGCAAGAACGCCGAAACGAAGGATCGGCCCGGCCTGCTGGGTCAACTCGATGGTGTCTCTTTAACACTCGACCAGGGCAAGTTCTGCAATTCCGTCACGAAGGTCCGCGACTTCCAGAAGAAAGTCAACGACATGATCTCCGCCGACAACAAGATCAACCAGGATCCGGCGCTCGGCGTGACTGCGCAGGAACTCATCGCTGACGGAGACGCCATCATCGCGGCTCTCAACCAACTAGCCATTCAGAGCAACGGCTCGGGCTGCAATTAGGCATTCCGTCCAAGCTCAACAATTAACCTCGCAACTTAATTGCTGTACCTCGCTGCGGCGACCGGCCTTTTCCTTTCATAGTTCATTCGCGAACAGGCCGTCGCTCAGCAGGGCTGAGATCTGTAAAAAAATCATGAAAATAATCGACCCGATTCCTCAAGATCTGAAACAGGTGTATCAAACCACCGACCTGACACTAACCAGTTTTCTTCGCTGCCGTGGGTTTGCTATCGAAAACATCCAGCAGAACAACGGTCGCACGCTCTTCCTCTTTCAGGAATCGCCGGAACTGCGCCACGCGATTCTCGAGTTCGCCAACGATGCCGCCGTCGCCGTTCGATCGTTCTGTAGCACAATGCGCGATCTGAAGGCGATTACTCGCGCGCTGATTTTGTTCTTTGCAGTAGCGGCGAGCTTTGGTCCCGCGTTGGCCCAACAGAAACCCGTTACGCAGAAGATCGAACGCGAAGGCGTCGAGGTCGAGTTCACGATCGAGCCGATTGCCGAGGATGCGAAGGATCGCGCCGGCAACGCTGCCGAGCTGATGGAAGCCAAGGAAGCCACGGTCCGTTTCAAGATTCACGACAAGGCGACCAAGACTCCTCTCTCCGGCGTGAAACCAGCCGTGTGGCTGAGTCAGCGAGAAGGAAACATCGCCGACGAGAAGGCGTGCCGCGAAAAAGTCCAGTCGTTTCTCCAGGGCAGTCTTCGTTCACGTCCCGACGTCGATCTGAATACCTACTACGTGCTCGCGCTGAACGACGAGTCGAACATTTCCGTGATCGATCCGCTGCTCGGTTTCGGCACCAGCAAACTGCTGACGCTGGTTATGCTCAAGAGTCCGGGTGAAGACTGGGCGCAGAAGAACACCGACGAGAAACTCTTCGTCAGCATGCCGCTCGCGAACCAGGTGGCAGCCGTCGACACCAACACGTGGAAAGTCGTCGCCAATATTGACGCCGGTCAGAAGCCGTCGCGCGTCCGGTTGCAACCCGACGAGAAATACATCTGGGTCAGCAACGACGCGGGCGTAACCGTCATTGACACGACCGCTCTCAAAGTCGTGGCCCAACTCCCGACCGGAAAAGGTCGCCACGAGATTGACTTCAGCGGCGACAGTCGTTTCGCCTTCATCACCAACGACGAAGACGGCACGCTGTCGATCGTCGACGTCCAAAAGCTCGCGAAAATCAAAGAACTGAAAACAGGCGGGCGCGCCACTTCAGTTACGTTTTCAGCGCTCGGCAAAGCCGTCTACGTCGCAAGCGAGAGCGAAGGAACGATCACGGTCGTAGACACGCGCAGCCACGAGATCGCGACCCGCATTCAAGCGAAGCCCGGAATCAAGAACGTACGCTTCGCGCCCGGCGGCCGCTGGGGCTTCGTCGCAAACCCGAAGGAGAACGTCGTTTACGTTTTCGATGCCTCGACCAACCGTCTTGCACACACGATCACAGTCGACAAGACTCCCGATCAGATCACGTTCACTGACACGTTCGCCTACGTCCGCTCAGCGGCTTCGACTGAAATCAACATGATCCGTCTGAGCACGTTGACCAACCAGCCGGACATCGCGAAGTTCACCGGCGGACAGAATGCGCCCGCGGAAGCGGACGATGACCCGAGCGCTGCCGACATCATGGTGCCCGCTCCCGAAGGCAATTCAGTGCTACTGGCGAACCCCGCGGATCGCGTCATCTATTACTACCAGGAAGGCATGGCCGCGCCGATGGGTAGTTTTCAGAACTACCGGCGCAACCCTCGCGCGGTGATGGTCGTCGATCGATCGCTTCGCGAAACGACTTCCGGCGTTTACACCACGACGACGAGGTTGCCGAAGAGCGGCGTCTACGATGTCGCTTTCCTGCTCGATTCGCCGCGACTCACTCATTGCTTCACCGCCGAGGCAAAACCGAACCCCGACGTTCCGCGCGAAAAACAGATCGCGATCGGAATCGAATACCTGAAGAACGAACAGCAACTGCGCGCCGGAGAGAACTACAAACTCCAGTTCAAGATCGTCGACACGAAAACGTCGAAAGCGAAGAGCAATCTTAAAGATGTGCGCGTGCTGACGATGCTTTCGTCAGGCACGTGGCAGAAACGCGACTTCGCGCGTCCGGTCGGCGACGGCGTTTACGAGCTCGACGTGAACGTTCCGCAAGCGGGCGTGTATCTGGTCTTCGTCGAGAGCAAATCGCAGGGAGTCACTTTCAGACAACTCCGTCACCTGACACTACAAACGGCAAGCCCAACACACCACAATCACGCTCAATTGAAAACCTATTCGTGCCCGATGCATCCGGACGTGAAGTCGAAGAAGAAGGGCAAGTGTCCGAAATGCGGCATGGAGTTGCGTCCTACACCGGCCGCGACAACAGCCGTCGTTGAAGATCCGGCGCCAGTCGCCGGGCAGAAGATGAACGTTCCCGACATCGAGTCGCTGGACCAGAACGGGCGGAAAATCCACTTCTACACCGACCTCGTGAAAGGCCACACGGTCGTGATCAACTTCATCTTCACGACCTGCACGACGATCTGTCCGCCGCTCGGCGCGACGTTCGCGCGCGTGCAGAAAGAGCTAGCCAACAAAGACGTGCGCTTCATTTCGATCAGCGTCGATCCGGCGACCGACACTCCCGAACGTCTGAAAGCGTGGGGCGAGAAGTTTCACGCCGGCGATGGCTGGACCTTCGTCACCGGAGACAAACCGCAGGTCGACGAACTGCTGCGCGCGCTCGGCGCATCGTCCGCACGCCGCGAAGATCATTCGCCGACGATACTAATCGGCAATGACGTCAAGGGCACGTGGACACGCACCTACGGACTCGCGAAGACGAGCGAAATCATTCGTCTCATTGAGGAGGCAAATTAACCATGCGCAAAATCGTATTTCTTTTATTCGTGCTTTTGATGTTCGCCGCACCAGCGGCGGCCCAGGAACCAGGCGCAGCAGCGAAGTATTTCACTGACGTCGAACTGATCAACCAGGACGGCAAGAAGATGCGTTTCTACAGCGACGTCCTGAAAGGCAAGACCGTCGTCGTCAACGCCTTCTTCACCACCTGCACCTCGGTCTGTCCGCCGATGAACCGCAACATGGAGAAGATGCAGGAAGCGCTCGGCGAACGCGTCGGACGCGACGTCTTCTTCGTTTCGATCACCGTCGATCCCGAAGTCGACACGCCCGAGCGTTTGAAAGACTACGCGAAGAAGTTTCACGCCGGTCCCGGCTGGATCTTCCTGACCGGCAAGAAAGAGAACCTCGACTGGGCGCTCTACAAGCTCGGTCAGTACGTCGAGAACAAAGACGATCACACGACCGTCTTCATCATCGGCAACGAGCCGACCGGACTTTGGAAGAAAGCGTTTGGCATGGCGAACATTGCCGAACTCGTGAAGGTTGTCGAAGGCGTGGTTAACGACAAAGGCGAAGCAGCGAAAACGAAATGAACATCCGCGTATTTCTTCTAATCAGTGTTCTTCTGTTGAGCGCGGTCGCAGCGTATGCTCAGTTAACCGCGAGCGAGCGGCGCGGCAAGGCCATCTACCTGCGCGGCGAAAGCCCGTCAGGCAAAGAGATCAAAGCGAGGATCGGCGATCTCGACGTGCCGGCCTCGACCGTCACGTGCGGCGGTTGTCACGGACTGCGCGGCGAAGGCAAAACCGAAGGCGGCGTCACGGCGGGAAACCTGACCTGGACCAACCTCGTCAAGCCCTACGGTCACACGCATCCATCCGGACGCAAACACACGGCGTTCGATGAAAAACTGCTCATTCGTTCGATGATCCAGGGAATCGATCCCACCGGCAACGAGTTGGCGGTCGCGATGCCGCGCTTTCAGATGTCGGACGAAGACATGGCCGACCTGATCGCGTATCTCAAACGAATCGAAACCGATCGCGATCCGGGATTGACCGACGAGACGATCACCATCGCCACGATTCTTCCGAAAACCGGCCCGCTTGCCGACATCGGCACGGCGATGAAGGACGTCCTGACCGCGTACTTCGCGAACGTCAACGACAAAGGCGGAATCTACAACCGCCGCATCGAGTTGCAGACGATCGACGCCGGCCCGAATGCAGCCGCAACCGCAGCCAACACAAAAACGCACGTCGAGAACGGCGAGGTGTTCGCGATCGTCAGCGGCCTCAGCGCGGGCGCGGAAAAGGAGCTTGCGGCAGTGACGCAGGAAGCGGAGATCCCGTTCATGGGCCCCGTCACGCTACTGCCGCAGACCGGCGCGCAGGACCATCGCAATCTCTTCTACCTGTTGCCCGGCGCCAACCAGCAAGCACGCGCCTTGATCAACTTCGCGTCGAACAGGCCCGGCTTGAAGAAGTCGCGGCTCGCGATCGTCCACTCGGACAAGGAACTGGCGCTGGCGGCTGTCGCCGCGATCGAGGATCAGGCGAAGACGATCGGCTGGACTTCCATCACCAGGAAGTCTTTTTCAAGTGAACGCTTCGACGCGCCGGCGACGGTTCAGTCGCTGAAGGCCGAAGGTGTTGACGCCGTATTCTTCCTCGGCGCGAACGGCGAGGAGACTGCGTTCATCAATGCCGCGGCGGCCGCGAACTGGACGCCGCACGTGTTTCTCCTCGGCTCGTTGACGGCGAAAGGTCTCGTCCAGACTGTGCCGTTGAGTTTCAAGGACCACGTCTTTCTCGCCTTTCCGACGGTGCCGAGTGACGTGACGCCGGCCGGACTGGCCGAGTTACGCGCGTTGCAGGAGAAGCACAAGTTCGCGCCCGGTCACATCGCGTCGCAGTTGAGCGCCTTCGCAGCGGCGAAGATCTTCACCGAAGCGTTGAAGCGCGCCGGAAGAGATCTGAGCCGCGAAAAACTGGTCGTCGCGCTCGAAGGTCTCTACGAGTACGATACCGGCGTCACGCCGAGCATTACCTTTGGACCAAACCGTCGCGTCGGCGCGATGGGTGCTTACGTCCTCTCGATTGATCCGGCGAAGAAGGAGTTCGTCTCCAGCGGCTGGGTCAACAACTAACGGCTTTGCACAAAAACGATCATCCTTCCCGCAAAGACGCAAAGGCGCAAAGCGCTACCGCGTTTTTGAAGGATTTCTTTGCGCCTTTGCGCCTTTGCGGGAGAAGATCTCCACATCGGACTAACTTTTTGTGCAAAGCGACAACTAACCCCTAACAGATGAAACGGAACATTATGAAGAAATATTTATTCGTCCTCTTAGTTACGTTGTTTACGACTGCGACTGCCGTGCAAGCGCAGGATTGCGGGTGCGAAGACAAACCGCTCCCGGAAGTGATCGGCGTCGTAAATGGAGTGAAGATCTCGAAGCTGGATCTGACTCCCGAAACCCAGGCGCGCGTCAAAGAGTTGCAGCAGCAAGTCGTCGACGCCCGCCAGCGCGAGCTAGACCTCCAGATCGATTCGATACTGTTGGAACGCGAAGCGAAGAAGCGCGGCGTCAGCCCTTCGCAAGTGATCAAAGACGAGGTCATCGCCAAGGTCCAACAGCCGACCGAAGCAGAGGCGCAAACCTTTTACGACCAGAACAAAGCGCAGATTAACGCGGAGTTCAAGGACCAGAAAAATAACATCATCGAGTTTCTGCGCTACCAGCGTCAGCAGGAACAGGCGCGCAAGCTCGCCGAGCGGCTGCGTGCTGCGGCCCAGGTGAAGGTCATCGCCAAACCGTCGGCACCGCCTGCCAACAACGCGGAACGCGCGAAGGTCCTCGCCAGCGTCAACGAGAAGCAGATCACGTTGGGTGACGTCGAAGACAGCCTGCGCCCGCTGATCTTCAGCGTTCAGGAACAAGTTTACGCGCTGCGCAAACAGGACCTCGAATTGAAGATCAACGACACGCTGCTCGCGCAGGAAGCGCAGAAGAAAGGCGTCACCACTCGAGCGCTGCTCGACACCGAGGTGAGCGCGAAAGTCGCTCGTGTCACCGATGCGGAGGCGCAAACGTTTTTCGATCAGAACAAAGATCGCATCAGCGGCGACTTCGCTCAGACGAAAACTCAGATCATCCAGTACTTGCAGGAACGCAAGGAACAGGATGCGACTGTCGCTTTCGCCCAACAGTTGCGACGCGCATCGACGGTCCAGGTCAACATCGCCGCTCCTGTATCGCCTGCTTTCGCGATCGCAACCGACGATCAGCCCGCGAAGGGAAATCCGAACGCCGTCGTCACGATCGTCGAGTTTACCGACTTCGAATGCTCGAGCTGTGCGCTTCAGCATCCGGTGCTCGAACGGATCGTCAACGAGTTTGGCGATCGAGTCCGGCTGGTCGTACGCGACTACCCGCTTTCCCAGCACACGAATGCGTACAAGGCAGCGGAAGCTGCGGAGGCTGCGCGCGAGCAGGGTAAGTATTGGGAGTACGCGTCGGTGCTGTTCCGCAATCAGTCCGCGCTCGGCGTCGACAAGCTACGGCAGTATGCGACTGAGCTCGGGCTCGATCGCACGCGCTTCGATGCGTCGCTCGATAGCGGCAAGCTTGCCGAGAAGGTCCAACGCGACTTGATGGATGGACGGAAGCTCGGCGTCAACCGTACGCCCACGCTCTACATCAACGGCAAACGCCTTGCGGACAACTCGTATGAGAGTTTGAAGTCTGCTGTCGACGCCGCTTTGAAAACTGAAGCCGCGGTGAGAGCGCGTTAGTGGTGGGTCAGTTTAAAAAAGATGTTTCCCGCAAAGGCGCAAAGGCGCAAAGAAAAACAGCGATTTCGTCGTCTTCTCTTGGCGACTTTGCGCCTTTGCGGGAGGTCTAATTCAAACTGACCCACTACCGAGCGCATTAATTTACTGTCATAGCGCGGCGACTCGCTGCATAATAGCCGGCACTCATCTCACTTATGAGACCGGCAGTTCAAATCTTCAAGTCTCTGATTCTTATCGTCGCGGCTGTTGCGGCAGCCGCGGCGTTTCAGAGCTCCTCGCGCGCGCCTGCAACCGGATTCGAACCACCCATTCCGATCGGAATCAGCAAAAGTCTGTGGCGTCGCAAAATTCCTCGCGATAACACACTGACGCAGGCGAAAGTCTCGCTGGGCGAGATGCTCTATTCCGACAAACGACTGTCAGCCGATGGCACCGTAAGCTGCGCGACCTGCCACGATCCGGCGAGTGCGTTCACGGACAATCGCGATCTGGCGATGGGTGTCGCGAGCAAGGTGGGCACGCGCAATGCACCAACAGTCCTGAACGCGATGTTCGTCGATCAGTTGTTCTGGGACGGGCGCGCGGCCTCACTCGAGGAACAGGCGAAACAGCCGCTGGCGAACCCGTTTGAAATGGCGATGACGGGAGATGCATCGGTTGTGTCGCGCTTGGCGGCAGTTCCCGAGTATCGCAAACGGTTCGGCGAAGTTTTCCGCGAACAAGAAATCACTATCGAGAACATCGCCAAAGCGATCGCAGCGTACGAGCGCACGCTTCTTTCAGCCAATTCTGCGTTCGATCGTTTTATCGCAGGCAATGCTAGCGCGCTGACGGAGTCGCAGAAGCGCGGCTGGAAACTGTTCAAGGGAAAAGCGAAGTGCATCGAGTGTCATGCGTTCAGCCGTGCGTCGCCGTTTTTCAGCGACTTCAAGTTTCACAACACGGGCATCGGCCCGACGCAGTTGGGTTTTGACGCGCTCACCGGTTTCGCGAAGAAAGTCGCGAATAGTTCGACTCATACGGCGGCGTCGTTCGCGCACACGGAAGGGTTCACCGAGCTGGGCCGCTATCTGGTCACGAAAAAAGCTGAGGACATTGGCGCGTTCAGAACGCCGACGTTGCGTGACGTCGAGCTCACCGCGCCTTACATGCACGACGGTTCCGAAAAGACGCTGATCGACGTGGTGCGGTTTTACAATCGCGGCGGCAACACAAATCCGAATCTCGACAAACGTCTCGTCCCACTCAAGCTCGCCGATGTCGAGATGAACGATCTCGTCCAATTCATGCGCGCATTGACGAGCGACGACGTCCTGCGACGCACTCAACTCTCCACACCGCAAAACCGCTCGCCGGTGAGGTTTTGAAATTCTATTTTTGCGAAGGTTTCGACGAGGCCGACCGCACGTAGCTGTCGCGGGCTCGAACGGCGACGTCTGTCCGATCGACACGGACTTTGATCTGGCGGCGCTCGTCGCTTCCGATCGTGTCCGGCGGGTAGTAGCCGAGACTGTACTGGCAGCGCAGCTCGCCGGCGATCTTCGAAAACGCGGCGCTCAGTTCTGCGCGGTCGTTCGCCTGGTAGAGACGCGCGCCGGTTTTGTCTGCGAGTTGTTGCAGGTATTCATCTGCGCGTTTGTAGTTCGGATCGCTCGCGCGCTGGACGGGCTTCGGTGTCGGCAACTCGGCGTTCCGGTCATTCAGTTCCTTCAACGCTTTCGGGTCCAGGGTCGCGTTGATGAAATCGATCGTGTCGTACTGGACCGGATAGATCAGCACGTCCAACTCATCGATCGCGCGTAACGTACTCTTGTAGCTTGCCTGGTAGCTCGCCGTGTCGACACCATCAGTAAACAACACGATCGCCTTGCGGCCGGGGATCTTGTTCAGACGGCGCTTGATGACGAGATCGACTGCGTCGTAAAGGCGAGTTGAGAAACCGGTGATGGCATCGCGTTGAATCACTTCCGTGACGACGTTGAGATCGTTGGTCGCTTCGGTCAGCAGCATCACGAGCCTGTCGAACGTCACGACGAGAACACGGTCCTGCGGGCGCAGTTGTTTGGCAAACGCGATGGCAGCTTCTTTGATCTCCCAAAGATGAAAGAACGTCGAGCCGGAGGTGTCGAGGAGCAACGCGACGGTGAACGGGTTGCCTGTCGGCGCGAAGTGCGCGATCTGTTGCTCGACGCCGTTTTCGAAAACGTGAAACTGTTCGCGCCGCAGGTCGGAAATGAACTTCCCTTGCCGGTCCATCACGCTCACCGGCACCGTCACGAGGTTCGTATCGATGCGCAGAACGTCGCCTTCGCCAACTTCTTCCGCCTTCGCTGGCCCACCGGACGGATGCTCCGGCGCGTCGAGTGAAATGGGATTTAACTTGAGCTTCGGCTCGGTGCTTGAGGCCGGATCCGGCAAACGATCCGCACCTGAATCCAGGTTCTTGTCATGCACCCTACGCGGACGTGATTGTGCAGGAGGGTTATTCGTTTGCGTGAACGCGACGGCGGGCAGGAGTAGGACGAAACATGCAAACGCGACTACTAAGAACTTCATAGTCGCCCATTATAGTCTGTGTAACATCAGTTTACTCGACGACCGTGAACGAATACTCTTCAGCGGCACTCAAACCGCCGCTCGCGGTGACACCGCTCAACTCGAGACGGTACAGTCCCCTGTTAAGAATTCCGGCCGGCAAACGGAGTCGAATCGTCTTTCCATCTTCCGGCGCGGGGACATAGTGAGCGACGAGGGGCTGCTGATCATCAACACGGCGCAGAGTAAACCGATAGCTTTGGTATCGATCCGTTTGCGGCCAAAGCAAATTCAGTTCGGCGACGCCAACGTCCGGCCGAATTTTCAACTCGGCGCGCTGCTCAGCACTCCTCAACGTGAGAGGCCTGAGTGTCAATGCGTCGTCTGGCGGAGGGGTTTCGCGTAATGTCGCAGGACTGTTTAGCTGCGCTACTTCCGCTTCGATCGCGGCATAGCGCCTCTGTTCGATCCTGCGGTTGACCCAGATAATCCCAAACACGACAGCAATCACGATCACGGCGGCAAGCGGAACGACGAAGGCCGGCCGCCACCACAACCGTTTCCCTGTTGTGGTTGGAGCGTCATGCTCGACCGGCACGTTCACCTTCTTCGCGTCGTACTCAGCGACGGCCCACTCCTTGATCGACTTCGTGATTCTCAGTTCTCGTTGTTGCCTGGCAGTTTGCGCGTAAAAAGAACGAAACTTCTCCTCATCCTCGGGTGAAAGCGAATCTTCCAGGTAGTCGTCAATCAAATCCTGCTCGGCCGCGAACACGCGCTCGCGCATCGTGGTGTCAGTCGGAAGCAGATTTTCGATATGCCGGCGCACTTCATCGTCCACCTTATCCAGTAGAAAATCCCGCAATAAGGCATCGGTCACTGATTCGTCGTTCATGGGTCATCCCTCCAGACGTCCCATCTGCTTACAATGAAAACTGACGCGATCCGTTTCATTTCTTTTGGGCCTTAAGATCGAGACACCGCTCAATGCACATCACAAGCGACTGGCGAATCCGAAAAGCCCTCACTCGCAAAGTTTCCACGGACGTGTCCAATCGCTCTGCCAACGCTGCTCGATGATCAATTTTTGCCTGCTTTTCTTTCGCGTAGTAATTCAAAATTATGTCCCGGTTCTTCGGACTCAGCTGCCCCAAACAGGACTGGAGACATTCCTCCCGCATGTCCGCTGTCTCCTCCGCGATTTCGGGGACGCGCGCTGCCGGCGGGTCAATGCCGTCGAGCGATGCATGGGTCTTGACCTTCTTCAACTGCTCCTTGATCACGTTTCGCGCAACGGCGTAGAAGTACGCTCTTGGATCGCCGTGGTAAGTCTCTCGCAGCGTATGTACCTTCTTTGAAACGCGGTCAAGCACTTCATCAGTCAATCCTTCGACATCGTCGCACCGGGCCCAACCGAACATGCGTTGGAGACCTTCGCGAAGCTCTAGATACATTGACGCGGCTACATCGCGATCCTGATTGAGCCAGGCGAGGATCGCTTCGAAGCTTTCGGGTGGGATTGCCGAATCGCGGGCCATTTCAGCGCTGATTTGTGTTGAATAACGTAAAGCTGTTGTTAACGTTCCGCAGGGGATGAGCGGCGCCTGTGCCGGAGCAAGACTATCAGACCACACGAGATTAGGACCAATAGAAGAAGTGCCAGACCAACGAAAAGGTGTGAACGGCCCTCGACGACGATCCGCGTCTCATAATCACCCTGAAAAACAAAACCGGCCCAGTAGTACGGAGCACTGTTGTCTTTGATCATCTTCAACTTTGCATCGCGAAGCGCAGCCGATGGCCTCAAGCCTTCCTTCAGCATCGATTCGTAGAACTTCGACATCAGCGAGGAAGTCGCTCGATCGTCTACCTTCCAAAGACTCGCCACCACACTCTTTGAACCCGCCGATATGAAACCGTGCGTCAAACCGACTACGCCTTCGCCATTTACATCTTTTCCCAACGCGGTCGTGCAAGCACTCAAAACCGTTAGCTGTGCCGAGAGATCTAAACTATAGATGTCGTTGAGCGGCATGAGCCCGTCTCTGTGCGCGCCATTTTCGTCAACCATCGTCAACACGATGCCGGATAACTCAGGATACACGGTATTGAGCATGCCATGTGTGGCAAAGTGGACGATCTGATACTCACCGAGGTCTGGGTTCATTGCGGTTTCGCGGTTCGCGTCAAAGCCCTTTGCGACCATTGCCGTCGCGTAAGGGGCATACCCGGAAATCGCGTCCGCCTCTTCCGACGCATGGACCAGACGTGGCAGACCGGAAGTAGACAAAAGACCTGCATCAATCGGCGAGTTCGACCCTGGCGCACCCGCGGCGTGCGCGATCGACGACGGCTTCTGTATTTGTACGCGGTCGTCGCGGTTGCTGAATACAGGATCGGCGATGACGGCAACGACTTTGCCCGGCGAAGCAGAACGTTTGTCAGCGGCCCGCATCGCCAGCAATGTCGACATGGACGGCAGCGCTACGATCTCATTCGTTTGCACAAGATAAGAAGGGGCTGTTGATTCGCTCGAATCAGCCGCGTGGCTGGCTTCCAGCGGGGGCGGCGGCAACGCCTCGAACGGTATGAGTTGAAGCGCGCCTTCTTTCACGAGGACGAGGGTCCTGTTATTTCCGAGTTGGTCCGCGACTGGACCAAGCAGCAGTTGGCTCAACGCGCGAGCTTTTGCGGGAAATTCGTTTTCTGCCTGTTCGACCTTCGCCTGGTAATCACTGTCGACTGGATCGACTTCCTGCCGCGCGATCAGCAGGTTGTAGACCTCGACTGCCGCGTTTTCCAATTCTCGACGTGACGGCAGTTGATAACCCTGAAACGAGTTTGCGGTGACGACCCACAAGAAACTCCGCTCTTTGCCGAGGGAATATTCCAGTAGCATTGCATCATTCGGTCTCAACACTTGCTGCACCTGTTCGATGTCTTTCAACTCAAACTCCGGCAGACGCAATTGCTTTGGTTGCTGCTTCCTCAGTTCAGCCTGGATCTGCTGATAATCAATCTGTAGTTGAATAACTCGATCGGACAGTTGTTTCGCTTGCGTCGGGTCGCTCGGAGGCGAGCTCAACTGATTTTCAGCAATCGATCGGAGCATTCCGCTTACCTCGCGCTCACGCCTCAACAAGTCTCCGGTTGGTCCACCCTGCGATCGGGATTGAGATTCCCTGACCAGATCGAGCAGCGAGCGAGCGCGTCTCTTCTCACTCATCAGAAAGGCTCGCGAACTAAAACCGTTTCCCGGTCGCACGCGCTCAAGGTCCATAAGAATCTGTATGCATAGCCCGTATTCCTCTTGTGCGTGGGAGAGATACACGGCACGCCAATCGGGCGTCCCAAGGCCCGCACGAAGATCTTCAATCATCCTGAGCGATCGCTCTATCCATGAAAGCGCGACGTCATAATTGCCCAGAGCATGATGGACCCGCGCCAGATTGTAGATCGTGGTGTTCAGGATGTCGGGATCTCCGACTTGCCCGCTCAAGGACAGCGCGCGCGTGTAAACGTTCAACGCCTGTTCTTTTTGATCGGGCTTGAGTAAAAGGAAGTCGCCGTAGTTGTTCAGCGCTATGGCTTGTCCGCGAACGTCGTGAATCTTCTCGTAAAACCGCTGAACCTCGCGGAATAGTGTCACCGCCTTGTCCGGACGGTTTTGATCGGCGTAGACCATCGCGATCTCACTGACAAGATTCATCTCATTTCGGACCTTGCCCGCGGCGCGGCTAAGGGCCAGGCAACGTTCGAAATACACGAGTGCCTGAGCGTGCTCTTTTTTGACCACATGAACTGTGGCGAGTTTGAAAGCTGTGACTGCCACTAAGTCGAGAGCGCCAACGCTCTCGAGGAGCCGCAGTGATTCTTCAAACTTAAGCTGCGCATTTTCAAACTGTCTTAAGTTCCAATAAACCTGTCCGATTCCGTTGAGCGCGACGGCCTCGCTGTGTCGGTCGCCGATGGAATGGAAAATATCGATGGCCTTCTGGTGCAGATCCATCGCGGCTTCGACTTCGCCCGTAAACGAATAGAACAATCCCAGCAGCGTGAGCGCGAGCCCTTCGCCGGATTTGTCGTTTGCTTCCGCGGATAGCTTCTGTGCCTGCGTGATCTCCGACAGTGCTCTGTTTCCGTTACCGAGACTGCCGCTGATGTAACCGATGAATCGATGTGCCCTCGCCTGCGTCCTCCGATCATGGTCCAGGTACCTGATCGACTCAATGAACTGGTCGAAGGCCTTCGCAAAATTGCCTTTCGAGTAACTTACCTCTCCCGCATTAGCGAGTGCTTCGCCATAAGCACTTTGAGCAGCGGGAGTGGGATCGCTGTCGGGCAGTTTCAACAGACCTAACGCTTTGTTCAGGTTGGTTTGCGCAAGATCGTTATTGCCCATGTACGAGTTCACACGGCCCAGGTTGCTGAGCGCGCGACCTTCGGCCAGACGATCGTCGGCTTTGTTCGCAAGCGTGGCCGCGTGTTCATATCGCTTGAGCGCCTCGCGAAACTCACTCAGGTCAAAACAGACGTCGCCGGCACGCAGGGTCGCAAGTGCGGCGTTCGACAAGTCGGAAGCTGACGTAAATGTCGTCGCCGCCTTGTCATACTTAACTACTGCCTCGCGCAGTTGCGCCTCTTTCCACTGTGCTCTCAGCGCATCCGCGTCAGCCATCAAGCGTTGAGGCTCGCCGCCCTGCACTTCCGATGGCGTTATCTGTGCCGCGTTGACGGTGCTCGGCATGCGTTTGGACGGCTGGAACACCGCAACGATCGTGAGACAAACACAGACAGCGACTAACGACACGCTATGTTTGGCGCCAACCCAGCTGCTCCTGTTGCTTTGCATGTGAGTCTCGACGAGGACGCGCTCTATTTACCATGTATCCTCACGCGATTCAAACACGGCTTTGCCCCAAAAGTCGGGAATACCACCAACGGTGGCTTTGCACAAAAACGATCATCCTTCCCGCAAAGACGCAAAGGCGCAAAGCGCTACCGCGTTTTTGAAGGATTTCTTTGCGCCTTAGCGCCTTTGCGGGAGAAGATCTCCACCTCGGACTAACTTTTTGTGCAAAGCGACCAACGGTAGTTGGTGGTATTCCCGACTTTTGGGGCAAGGCTTTCAATCAGCTTGAGTTTAAGCACGACACCGATCAATCACGAGGAGGTAGCCCGACGGACTACCTCCGCATGATGACAACGTCGCTTGATTAGCGTCCGTCGCGAAGTTTTGAGACGGGACGGCGCGTGGCTTTCGCCGGCGAGCCTTCTCTCCAGTCTTGCAGGATTCCAGCCCTCGTGCCCGCCGCCTTGGGACCGTCCTTTCGCAGCGCCGGCGCGAGCGGGCTCCGCACTTCGGTCGCGTCCTGTCCAATGGTTTGCTTCATCTGAGTTGTGAGTGGCATTTGTGTATCTCCTCTTTCAAAGTGCATGGCGCCGCAGTCACCGAACACTGCTTACTAAACCGGCCGCGAACAGTCGCTCGACTGCACCGCGTCTGCGTGCCGGTAATTCAATTCTTTTGCTGAACCGCGCAACACTGAGCGTTTCAAAAATCCTGACTTGGCGTTCGTATCTCACGGCTATGCTCGTGAGCGCCGGTTCGGTATCTGCCAGATAAGGAAACGGGCGCTGGTCGGTCATGCCGTTTCTGACGAAGAGCTCGATGCCCTGCGCGCGCGGCGTCCTCGTCAATCCAATCTCTGCCTTCGCAGAGGCGAACGCCTCACTCACCGAGTTGCCGAAACCGAGCGCACGGTAGAAAGCGCCCGCGAAAACGACGCTCGCCTTGTCGCCAATTCCCTTGCCTGTGCCAACCGAATAGTCGACTGCATTCGTGATAGAGCGAGCCAGTGCGTCCGTGAAACAAGCATTGAGGACAACGAGGCGGACGTGATGGCGGTAAAGCGCAAACACCTGCGCCAGGCCACGTTTGTCGACGGTTTTAGCTCGACCAGGTGCTCCGCCGAGAATGAGTCGCTGGGTTCTGTGACCGTGCGCGCTGAAGTGGACGATGTGGGGCCGATGTTTCAGTAACAGTTTTTGCAAATCGCTCGGTCTGATGGCGGTGTGCTTCTGTAACTCGAACCTGTCGCGGTATGGACCTTCCTGAATGCTGTTGGAAATCTCTCTTGCTTCTTCGTCGACCAGGATTCGACCGGTGGGCTCTGGATTTGCGGATAGGAATAGGATTCGGATCGTGTCCGACATATGTGACCTCCTGTGATGGCTTGTGCCTCATTTCTAAAAATCAACGTTCAATTGACATGGCCGGGAAATGAGGAAAATCCCATCACGGGAAGTGAAAAAAATTTTAGGTGGGTAAGAAAAGGCGTGAAGGAGCGTAATTATCGGTGGTGGACTTGAACCAGAACAGGCACCAGCTCACTCTCGGCGCGCACCGTTGCCGCCTGGCGATCGGTGTATCGCCTCGCCCTGGCATCAACTCTGTCCTTGACGGTTTGTAGGAACTCTTTAACCGAGGCCACGTTCTGATCAGTCAAACCACCTTGCGGATGCTTCAGAGCGTCGTTTTTCGCCGACTCGAGCTCTGCCACTGGCTGAGTCGACCAGACAATCCAAAGGTTTTCCGCGCCCTCCGGACCGCGAAAGGTAATCCAATCGGTTTCGATGGTTTGGTTCCCGCCGATCGTCGCGGAGCCGTTGTTGATTGTCGGTTTGGGATAGAGCAGCCGAAAGCTGACATTGCCGGGCTCTGGAGGGCCTTCGTTGAAGATGTAGATGAATCCCGGCGCGAGGCTGGCGACGTTGAGGCGGAACTTGTCGCCGCTTGGAAAGGTCTCGTTACCGCTCGATTTGCGTGGTTCGTTGTATTCTTTTCCGTCCCGCATCTGTTGGACCATCAGCCAGTAATTAAAGCCTTTGGTGGAAAGCGGAGACGCTGCTTTTCGCGAGACGATGTAGGCGTAAACCCCGTAAGACAACAGCGCAACGATCAGCGCTCCGGCAGCGATTCGCAGAAATCGGTGCGTGTCCCAACGCCTGAGCAACGCGAGTTGTAATTCCGTCGCATACTGTTTCGCGCCTTGAGGACGATCGGCCGGGTTCGCCGACAACCCGCGAGCTATTAACTTTTGCGCCTCTCTTGGCAGGCCCGGCCGCAGCGGTACGGCGGGTGGATTCGCCGGCCGCTCGCCGGTGACGATTTCACACGCGACGACTGCCAATGCGTAAACGTCGCTGGCGGCGGTAACCGTCTCACCGCGCAACTGTTCGGGAGACATGTACGCCGGAGTTCCGATCCTTGCGCCATGAACCGTACTGCCGGCGAGAGAATCTTTCACCTTTGCGATCCCGAAATCTACGATCTTGACCAACTGAGTGCCGTCGCTGAGGCGCTGGATCATGATGTTTTCGGGCTTGAGATCGCGATGAAAGATCCCGCGGCTGTGAATGTATCCGAGCGCCGTGCCGATGTCCTTCAGGATCGATGCGGCGCGCTGAATATCCATACCCTTGCTGGGAATTTCTGAGCGCAGCGTCACGCCATCGACGAACTCCATGACGATGTACGGCCTGCCGTCGGGTAGTTCGCCGGCGTTGTAGACTTTGACGATGTTCGGATGGGCGTCTATTCGCGCGAGGGCCTGGACCTCCAGCTCGAACCTGCGCTTCGCCTCAGGATCCGGCAGTAATGCTTGCGAGATGGCCTTGATAACGACCTGCCTGCCAGGGACGTTTGCATCATCTGCGAGATAGAGTTTTCCCATTCCTCCTTCGGTCAGTACTCGCTGGACCAAATAATGGCCGCCGACCACCGTTCCGACGAGGTCGTCGTTGCCGGCGCTGGAGATAACCTTCAGTCCCATTTCGAAGGCGGGCGACTCGAGGAAATCGCCGGAAGACTCGTCAGCCTGAAGCAGTGCGTTAACTTCTTTCGCGACATCGGGATCACCCTTGCACTCATTGGCGACAAACGCGCTCCTGTCTTCGCCGGATCGCAGCAGCGCCTCATCGTAGATTTCCTTGATGCGATCCCAGTCCATTCGGTATCTCCGTCTGGCTTTGCACAAA
>DASURS010000026.1:0-26347 GCA_036279935.1 Pyrinomonadaceae bacterium | reverse complement strand
AGTGTTGCGGATGGCCCAAACTATGGCATGCTCCCTGCCACCGGAGCCAATTACGAGTATTCTTTTCATGATTTGCGGGCGGATGCTGCCACCCGAGCAGAAAGAATGTCAAGACGCCCCTGATTTACGCAGGATTTACCTGTCACTGCTCAGTGAAAATGTCCGGCGGGTGCTCAGTGAGAATGTCCGCTGAGATGCGCAGGCCGCGCGCCCTTGACGTCTCGGCTATGAATGCCCGCGCCGATCGGAGGAGGAAAGAAAAAGCTCCTCCGTTCGTCTTGCCATTCTAGCCGAGGCGTCAAGGGTCCGCTGCGCCGCGCTTCGTGATTGGATTGGCAAAGCAAAGCCTCCCGAAAGAGGAAAGGAAGCAGAGCTTGCGGGCGTCAATAATTGCCAAAGAGATAAGCATTGCGACGGCGCCGAGCTTTTGCATCAGGTGGTCGCGGAGTGTAACGCGGACTTGGGCTGCTCGGTTTCGCGAGCGGCGTTGTGGCTGCATGGTCCAGCCGCCGATAAGCAAGCTTTGTATCATGGTGATAGAGATGTAGCTCACTCTCCGGGGTGACATGCACCATCACCTTGCAAGCGACCAGGCAGGGCTGCTCTTTCTCTCGCAGGATCTGGATTGTGAGCCCACGAAAAGAGATGGTGTGATCAGCTTTGACCTTGCGCTCGGTGGCGGTGGAGAAGAGGCGGTCCAGATCCCATTCCGGGTGCAGCGGGCGCCAGGCACTTTGCGGATCGCGCGCAGGTTTGGCGAAGCGTTGGTTGTAAGCGGGGATAAAAGTCTCAAGGAAGCGGTTGGCCTGCTCCAGTGAATCAATACCGGCGAGGCGCATCTCTTTGCGCAGTCGATCCTGAAAGGTTTGCCAGAGACGCTCGATGCGACCTTTGGCTTGCGGAGAGAGCGCCGGAATGGACCGAATACCGAGTTGTTCAATGATCCGTTGGATCTGGCTCTGCGGTTTGCGCCCGGCCAGTTCGTCTTCAAGGCTGGCTTGTTTGGGAGAGCGCAGAATGGTGTGCCGATCGTGATAGAGGATGTGCGGCAGACCATAGTTCAAGGCCACAGTACGCAGCATCAGCAGATAGCCAATTTGATCTTCGCTGGGCCGAAAGTGAGCGTAGACCACCTTGCCAGTAGCATCGTCGATCGCGCCGAGCAAATCCATCTCCGGAGCGCGGCCTTCCAGCCAATCGTGCGGTGAAGCGTCAGTTTGCAACATCATGCCTTCGGCGCTCTTGCGCTCGCGCTGCATGCGTTTGACCTTCATCGGGGTACGTCGGGGCGGCCGAATGTGATGAATGATGAGCAGACGTGAGAGTGTGGACCTGGAGATCTTGATACCTTCATCGCGCGCCAGCAGCTCAGCCAGATGTGAGACGTTGAAATCGTGATAGCGGCCAGCAGGTCCAGCCAACTCTCTTAGTTGCGCGATCAAGGCTGGCGGCGTGCGCCGCAGAGACGGTCGGCCTTGATTGCCATGCACCAGCGTCTCCAAACCCCGCGCTTCATACCGTTGCCGAATCCGTCGCACTTGGCGACTGCTCCGCCCCAGCAACTCGCCCGCTTCGCTGTTGCTGATCTGGTTCGCGATCAGCCGCGTGATGATCTCGCAACGACGTCGTTGTTTGTCATTCAAGGTGATTGTCCCCATGCTGTTAGCATGCGGACATTTTCACTGAGCAGTTAAGCGGACATTTTCATTGAGCAGTAACACGTGCCGAGAAAAATATTGACTGAGGAAAAGTGTGGCTATACTCTACGCTCGCTCTTCGAATTGCTCCTCGCAACCCTTAACTTTCATACCTCGGAAAGGCTCACCTTATGTCAAAGAATCCAACGTCCATTTCTATGAGACATAATCGCAGATTGATGTGGAGGTTCTGCGTAACCGTAGTATTGGTTCTAGGTGGCGGCTTGATCGCAAGACTGCCATTTACGGACACCGTGGTCAGGGCTGCAGCGTCATTTCTGACTTCCGTGGCACATAACGCGTCGCTTACCGGTGATGGAACAACTGGCACGCCATTGGGCATCGCCAACGATGGAGTCGGAACCAATCAGATCGGCGATGGCGCGGTGACGGCGTCGAAGATCGCCGCCGGTCAAGTCGTGAAGAGCATTAATGGTCTAAGTGATGGCGTTACACTGGCGGCCGGATCTAATGTATCCATCCAGTTAACTGGTCAGACGTTGACCATTGCCTCCATGCTGGGACTTACTTCCGTGGGCCACGACAATACTTTGCAGGGAGACGGCACAAGCGGTTCACCTTTAGGGATAGCAAACCTTGGAGTCGGAACTAATCAGCTTGCTGACAGCGCAATAACAGCTCAGAAAATTGCGCCAGGCCAAGTAGTCACAGGCATTAACAATCTTCGCGACACCGTGACGCTAGCAGCTGGCTCAAACGTGACAATCACTCCGAGCGGTAACACTCTGACCATTGCCTCACAGCAGCCATACATCAACCCACTCCGTGTCGCTACTCTGCGATGGTATGCAGGAAACGATACTGGCGCAGGTTTGTCTTTTGGTCAGTCAGCCGTTGGCTTGGTTTGTGACGGAGCCCACATGTGGGTCACCGTGGGCACTTCGCTGATGAAATTTCGACCAAGCGACGGCGTTATCGTGGGGACGTTTAGCACCCAGGCGGGCGGCACTGGCGGTCCGATGACTTTCGACGGCGCTAATATTTGGGTGGCGATTACTGATAATCCTTTAATCCTGAAATTCCGGGCTAGTGACGGCGCCCTGATAGGGACGTTCTCCTTATCGGGTATTGCACAGGAGTTGGCATTTGATGGTTTCGATATTTGCGCGGCAATCGGTACTAAGTTATTCAAACTGCGGCCGAGCGACGCAGTAGCCGTGGAGGTATTTGAGCTGGGAAGTGCGGTTCAGGGTCTGGCGATTGATAACAATTTTCGCGTGTGGGCTACGTTGTCTAACGGCACTGTCGCCAGGATCCTTCAAGGAGATGATCTAATTGTCACTCATAACGTAGGAATCGATCCACGAGGCATAGCGTTTGACGGAGTCAATATGTGGATCGCAAATTCTGGCAATAAGTTTGTAACGAAACTGCGTGGCAGTGACGGCGCTTTTCTCGGCAACTTTAATATTGCAATCAATATCGGTAATCCCTCTAAAGTAGCTTTCGATGGCGCCAACATGTGGGTTACAACGTCGGGCGGACGTGTTGAAAGGTTTCCGGTTAGTACTGGAGTTCCTGGCAGGACTTTTAGTGCCGGCACCAACCCTGCTGGCATAGCTTTCGATGGCGCCAACATCTGGGTCGCGCATTCGTCTGGCGTTAATAAGCTATAGTGCTTTTACGGGTATGACTATTTTGCGATGCGCAACGCGAGATGTAACCAGAGCGTTGAGAGGTGAGGCCATTGAAGTATTTCGAATGAGCTAACTGCGGCTGTGTTTAGCAGACAAAATTCAGAAAAGCGGCTACCAGAACTGCTTAATGCTGACTACCACGCGATGACGACAGTCTGGTCATAGTTTCAGAACTGATTTTAAGGAAAGGATTACAGTTCGCACACTTCGGCGTCTTCTGCCCATACTAATGACGTACGCGCGCGCGCGGCTTGAGATAATGACCGTTCTCTCCCAGAGCGGGCACACTTCCGGGCACACCACAAACTTATTTGGCGACGATAAGTCTGTCGTGTACCTGTGGCCTGTTGTGTGTGTGTTAGCTATGTTTGGAGGCGGCGATCGGAATCGAACCGATGAATAAAGGTTTTGCAGACATCTGCCTTACCACTTGGCTACGCCGCCATGAGACTTAGACGCAGAAGGCGGTGAGATGAAGTTACTTTAACCGAAAGCGCGAAGGCTTTCACCCTCCATCCCGCCGCCTTTGTCTTGATCATGGAGCGGGAGACGAGACTTGAACTCGCGACCCTCGCCTTGGCAAGGCGATGCTCTACCACTGAGCTACTCCCGCTTTCTAAGAAAACCTAATAAAAACGCAGGTCTCAAAGAGGTGGAACGAAATGTACCGCTTTTTGCACCCCTCAGTCAAACGTAGTAGAAAATCGAAATATCCATCCCAATATGACCGTAATGCGTAAAATCTGATCATTAACCTGAGAAACAAACGTCACGAATAACGAAGAAAATCAGCAATACTAAAGGAGGCAAAACAAATGGCGGGATATGTGGTCAACATCGAAGAGAAGACATTGGACAACGACTTCTTTCGTGAAGTTCTGTTCACGGCCCATAGCGTCCAGCTCGTCGTAATGTCACTCGCACCTGGCGAGGAGATCGGCGAGGAAACTCACGACCACGGTGATCAGTTCATCAGGGTTGAGGCCGGCACGGGAAAAGCCATTCTCGATGGAGAAGAGCACGACTTGGAGGATGGTGCGGCAGTTGTCATCCCAGCCGGGGTACGGCACAACATCGTCAACAGCTCGCAGCAGGAACCCTTGAAGCTGTACACGATCTATTCACCTCCTGAGCATCCCGACGGAACGATACATAAGAATAAAGCCGAGGCGGTCGCTTACGAGAAAGAGCATCATAAGTAACCGCGCGGCGATATGAGACTAACCAAGCTTGATCCGCCAATCGACGTGGACCATGATCACGTTCTTGGGCCACCCGATGCCGAGTTGACGCTGGTCGAGTACGGCAGTTACGCCTGTCCTCATTGTCACGCAGTGCACGAGGTCATCGCAGGGCTGCGGAGCCGGTTCGGCGATCGGATGCGCTATGTGT
Source organism: Pyrinomonadaceae bacterium (assembly GCA_036279935.1). Lineage (GTDB taxonomy): Bacteria > Acidobacteriota > Blastocatellia > Pyrinomonadales > Pyrinomonadaceae > PSRF01. The sequence continues at coordinate 21,600 of DASURS010000026.1, read as the reverse complement.
TTCGGCATCTCCCCATGGCTGACAGCGAGCACGCGTTACGCGCCTCAGAGTTGGCGGAGTATGCGGCGGAAACTGCCGGACGTTTCTGGGAAGCTCACGAGGTATTGATGGAACGCGGCCCCGCGTTCTCCGCCGGCGACTTCGAACAGATTGGACGGGAGCTGAACCTGCCGAGCGGCGCGGATCACGAGACCGCATTAGCAGCGGCGCGAGAGCGCGTTCGCGAGGACGTCGAGAGTGCGCAACGCAGCGGTGCGCGAGTGACCCCGACCTTCTTCATCAACGGCCGCCGCTATGCGGGCGCGTGGGACGAAAGCTCGCTGGCCGATGCGATGCTTGCCCCGCTGGGCCACCGGATTCAGTCTGCTGCGTTCCAGTTTGTTCGCTGGGGACCATCGTCGGGTTTGCTCCTCGGGCTGGCGACGCTGCTCGCGCTCGTGCTTAGCAACTCACCTGTCGGCACTGCGTTCCAATCCTGGTGGGAGACCAGGCTAGGGTTTCAGTGGGGCGCAGCCGCATTCGACCTGTCACTGCTCGACTGGGTGAACCACGGGCTCTTGACGATCTTCTTTTTCGTAGTCGGACTCGAGATCAAGCGTGAGTTCACGGTGGGCCATCTCGCGAGTGTTCGATCGGGAGCGCTGCCGGTGATCGCGTCATTCGGCGGCATCGTCCTGCCGGCGGTCATCTACGCGGTGCTCGCGCCGGCGCATCTCCGGCACGGGTGGGGGATTCCGATCGGGACTGACACTGCTTTCGCGGTAGCGCTGATCGTCTTGCTTGGCGACCGCGTCCCGATTGAGTTGCGTGTGTTCCTGACCGCTGCGGTCATCATCGACGACATCGTGGCGATCGTCGTCATCGCGCTGTTCTACACCGGCGAGATCTCGACGATTTATCTAATCGCGTCGGCCGTTGTCCTGGCGCTGCTCATCGTGTTCAACCGCGTCGGTGTGTACGGCGTCCTTCCATACGCGATCTGCGGGATCGTGCTCTGGTTCTTCCTTCACGAGGCGGGGTTGCATGCCACGCTGGCGGGCGTGATTCTCGCAGTGCTCATCCCTACGCGTCGTCCCGCCAACCTCAAAGCGTTGCTGGCGCAGGCAGCCATGGTGATCCACGAAGAAGATCGCCACAGAGGTGAAGCCATGCATCCCGGACCCTCCGAGCCGGCCCTTCGGACGCTGGATACGATCCACTCGCGACTTGAATCGCCCGCGGACAAGCTCCTTCGCTCAGTCGAGCCATGGTCGAGCTACGTGGTGCTGCCGATCTTCGCATTGGCGAACGCCGGCGTCGCCTGGTCGACTGACGTGTTCCAGCAAAACGGAGGATTGATGGTTGCGATCACGCTGGGATTGGTCGTGGGGAAGTCGATCGGTATCGCGACGGCGGCGTGGCTGGCGGTGCGGAGCGGCGTCGCGGTGAAACCCGATGCCTACTCGTGGCGTCAGTTGATCGGCGCAGGCGCGCTCGGTGGGATCGGTTTCACGATGTCGCTTTTTATCGCCGGACTGGCGTTCCCGAATAGCGCCGACTATGCGGCCGCGAAGATCGCGATCTTCATCGCGTCACTTATCGCCGCAGTGTTGGGAACGATCATTCTCTATCCGCGACGCCACGAAGAAAGCGAATCGGAGTTACCCGATGAAACCACCGCCGTCGGTTGTGCGGTTTGACTAAAGTCTCCCACGGCTGAAATGTTTTCTTCCAGGCTGCTCCAAGTCCGCAATTTCCGCACAATTTAAGAGAAAACACAATAAGTCAATAAGGTACTTGACTTATTCGCTTGACGGAGTATGCTTGCCTCAAAAGCAGATCCGCAGCTTGCGGCAATCCGAGATTTCAAAGTTAGGAGCAGAACCATGGAACACATACTTGATACCCCAACTCGAATCACTTCCGACACGGACACTTCCAGACCAGCTTACGACGCTTATCGAATACTTCACGTCGCATTCATCGTCGCACCCATCGTTGCCGGACTGGACAAATTCTTCAATCTACTCGTCAACTGGGAACAGTACCTGCCACGCTTTGCGAGCAATCTCGTTGGCGGACACAGTCACGAACTGATGCTGGCAGTGGGCGTCATCGAGATCATCGCAGGCCTCGGCGTCGCGTTGAAGCCAAAGATATTTGCCTACGTAGTTTCGGCGTGGCTCCTGTTAATCGTCGTCAACCTACTGATGATCCCCGGCTATTTCGACGTCGCATTGCGCGACTTTGGTTTGGCTTTGGGTGCTCTCGCCCTGGCGCGTCTGAGTCACGAATTTGATCGGTGATGAGCCTGGTTCGGAGTAATGGACCATAAAAGCTATTACTTCAGCACCGCAACTCGCGCAGGACGAAGAAGTTTACCGTTCATCAGGTAACCTCGTCGGTGCTCGCTGTACACCGTGCCCGATTGTTCTCGATCACCGTCGATCATAGTCAGCGCCTCGTGAATTTCCGGGTCGAACAGTTCGCCTTCACTTTCAAATGCCGTGACCCCATGCGCTTCAAGAACATTGTCGAGTCGCTGATGGATCAGGCGGAGTCCGTCAGCGACGGCGTCCGATGTTTCGCCGATGTGCAGTAGCGCGCGGTCGAAGTCGTCCTTAACGTCAAGCAGCGCAAGCAGCACTTCGCGTTTGCCGGTCTCGTCCGCAAGCGCGCGTTCTTCTTTTGTTCGCCGGCGATAGTTGTCGAATTCGGCCAACAACCGAAGGCGCTGTTCGCGCTCGGTAGTTAGCTCTTCCTGAAGTCGGGCGATCTCGGGATCGACTGCGGCCGGCGCCTCGTTTTCGCTGACTTCATAGATGCCGTTATCTGCCAGTGTTGTGTCTTGTGCGAATTTTGTGCTTTCCATGTTACTTCCTTAACTTCGTCACGAAGAACCGAATAATCCAGTCTTGTACATCCTATTCGTAAGGCAGCCGGAGAGCGAGAGTGTTTTCACGCGTGGTTGCAGGAGTTACCTCCTGTGTTGACGAAGGCGCCATTGCTATACTGGCAGCGATACCTCAGTTTCAATATGCCTGACTTTTGGGATAAACAGATTGTGCGAGCGGATTACCTTGCCGCAGAGTCGAGCGGGTCGAAAGAGTTATTGACGTTTTATGCTCAACTCCTTCGAGCTCAACAAGAGATTTACGAGTCTTTTCGCCGCCGCAAAAACTGGTTGCCTTCCGGCGACCTGGAAAGTGACATGCCTGTGCTCCAGCCGTTGATGGCTGGGTTTTTGAAGACTGTTGCGATGCACGGGCCGACGTCCCTCGCGTCGGAAGCTCAAGTTCTTCTCGACGACGAGTCGGATCGCATGGTGCATGAATTGTTGGACTATTGGCGGCGCCCTTTGGATACGCAGTTCTTCGCCAAGTCGATGCTCCAACCTTATGCGCGATGGCTGGCGGAAACGAATGCAACTCCGGTCGGAAGAGAACTTGCGGGCGGCGAACGCAACTGTCCTTTCTGCGGCGGCGCACCACAACTGAGTTTTCTCAAAGCAAAAGATAGCGCCGACAGCGGCAACCGTGATCTATTGTGTTCGACGTGTCTTTGCTCGTGGGAATTTCGACGCGTGGTGTGTGCTAACTGCGGCGAAGAGCGCCCGGCAAAACTTGGTTATTTCCGTTCTCCCGAGTTCGATCACGTGCGGATCGAAACCTGCGATTCATGTCAACATTATGTCAAAGGAATCGACCTCACTCGGCTGGGCCATGCAGTGCCTTTAGTCGATGAGGTTTACGCAGCGGCACTTGATCTCTGGGCGCGTGAACGTGGATTCACAAAGATCGAACTGAACCTGGTTGGGTTATAAAGCAAAGACTTCCATCAACCATTTTCATTGACTTTCGGCCTGGATAGGACTAGTTTGTGCACAACCCCTTAATTGAGTTTTGAAGAGTAGACCACGGATGGTTCTGTCTATCTCTTCACCCGTCCCCCGCACAACTCAACTCTCGTTAACCTGGAGCGGAGGAATTGTCCATGGATCTCTCCAGAAGAACCTTCATCAAGACCACACTGGTTGGAGGCGCAGGCTTCAGTGTATTTGGATTCAGCCTGGGGCCGGTGTATGCGCAGACACAAGGGCTGAAAATTGAGCGTACCACCGAGACGCGCAGTACCTGTCCCTACTGTTCCGTTAGCTGCGGCGTGATTATTCACACGCTGGGCGACAAAGCGAAGAACGCGGTACCGCAGGTCGTCCACGTCGAAGGAGATCCCGATCATCCGATCAATCGCGGCACCTTGTGTCCGAAAGGCGCTTCGCTCGAGCAGGAAATCGTTAATGAGCGGCGCTTGTTGAGGCCGCAGGTGCGACGGCCCGGCTCGGATCGCTGGGAGTACATCTCCTGGGAAGACGCTACCAATGAGATTGCCCGCTGGGTGAAAAAGACTCGCGACGAAACGTTCATCGAGAAAGATAAAAACGGCAACACCGTCAATCGCCTGGAAACAATCGGTTGGATCGGCGGCTGCACTGACACGAATGAACTGAATTTTCTCGCCGTAAAAACCATGCGGAGCATGGGGGTCTGCTATTTAGAAACGCAGGCCCGAGTTTGACACGGTCCGACGGTCTCCAGTTTGGGGCCCACCTTCGGACGCGGCGCAATGACCAACGGCTGGATCGACATCAAGAACACCGACATGATGTTGATCATGGGTGGCAATCCGGCCGAGAACCATCCGTGTGGCTTCAAATGGGCGGTTGAGGCCAAGCTTCATCGCAACGCGAAAGTGATCGTCGTCGATCCGCGTTTCACCCGTACGGCCACTCAGGCTGATCTCTTCTTGCAAATCCGCGCCGGTACAGACATCGCCTTTCTCGGCGGTGTGATCAACTACGCCATCCAGAACAACCGTCTCGCAAAGGATTACCTGATCAATTACACAAACGCCGCGTTCATCGTGAAGGAAGGATTCAAACTTCCCGATGATGGATTGTTCTCCGGGTTCGATGGCACTGTTTACAATAAGGAGACGTGGAATTACGAAGCAGGCGGCAACGTTGGACCACAAACACAACAAACGACTGCGGGATCATCGTCAACAACATCGACTCAGACAACGCGCGGAGAGCCGGCCAGGAATTTCGAACGTACGAGTGAACCTGTTAGCTCTCGGCCTTCGACTCCGCAGCAGGGCGGCGAGGCGATGGGCCAGGGACATCAGGCCGCTGGTGGACCAGGCGCGTCGGGACAAGGTGGGCCGAAGCCGCCCCCGATGCTTCCACCAAACGTGGCTTATGATCTTTCGCTGCAACATCCGCGCTCGGTGTTCCAACTGCTTAAGCAACAGTATTCGCGCTATACGCCCGAAATGGTCGAGCGTATCACCGGTATACCGAGGGATCAGTTTCTGAAAGCCGCCGACCTCTTCACGTCCATCCGCAAGGATGGTGATATGAAGAAAGCCGCGACGGTCATCTACGCGGTGGGTTGGACGCAGCATACGTCCGGCACTCAGATCATCCGCACGGCGGCGATGCTGCAATTGCTCCTGGGCAACATCGGACGCTCAGGTGGCGGGATGAATGCCTTGCGCGGCCACTCAAATATTCAGGGCGCCACCGACATGGGCGGCGTCTTCGATATCTTTCCCGGCTATCTCAAGATTCCACAGCCGCAAGAGACGGATCTTGCGACGTTCCTGAAGGACACAACACCTACACCTTCGAAGCCTAACGAGTGGGACTCGTACAACTACTGGTCCAACACGCCGAAGTTTATGGTGTCATTCCTAAAAGCTCTCTTCGGCGATTCGGCGAAGAAGGAAAACGACTTCAACTATCACTACCTGCCCAAGATCGACCGCAAATTCTCATGGACCGAGATGTGGGACGAGATGTATCGCGGCAAGGTTAAAGGTCTGTTCGCCTTCGGTATGAATGGTGTGGCCATTGGTCCGAACTCGCGGAAGAACATCGAGGCTTTGAAAAAAGCCGACTTTCTCGTCGTTTGCGATCTCTTTCCGGAAGAGACGGCGGAGTTTTGGAACTCGCCCGGCATCACGAAGGACGAAATGAAGAACATTCAAACGAGCGTGTATCGTTTGCCCGGCGCCGGCTTCGCTGAAAAGGACGGCACCTTCGTCAACTCCGCGCGCTGGCTGCAATGGAAGTACGCGGCAGTACCGCCACCTGGCGACGCGAAGGTGGATCAGGAAATACTGGCCCGCATTTTTTTGAAGGTTCGCGAGCTTTATCAGAAGGAAGGCGGAAGGTTTCCGGATCCAATAATCAATCTTAACTGGCCCTACACAACTCCGCAGAGTCCGGCGCTCTCGGATATCGCGAAGGAGATTAATGGAAAGGCGCTCGCTGATCTAACCGATCCGCTGCAACCGGGTGTGACAATCAAAGCCGGACAGCAGTTACCTGGATTCGCGTGGTGTCGAGACGACGGAACGACCGCTTGCGGAAACTGGCTTTACTCAGGTTCCTGGACCGAAGCAGGCGCGCAAACGCAACGACGAGGCACCGACGATCCATCCGGACTCGGAATCTACCCGAACTGGGCGTGGTCGTGGCCGGCCAACCGGCGCGTGATGTACAACCGCGCCTCGTGCGATCTCTCCGGAAAGCCGTGGGACAGTGAGCGGCGGCAAGTTTGGTGGAACGAAGCGCAACAGAGATGGGTCGGCAACGACGTTCCTGATTTCAAAGCTGATTCGAACCCTTCCGATCACATGGGTCCATTCATCATGAATCCGGAGGGTGTCGGTCGTCTCTTTGGGCCACTCAATGCATTCGCTGACGGGCCGTTTCCGGAGCACTACGAACCGGTCGAAAGCCCGATTGCAAATCCTTTGCACCCGCAACAATCGAACAATCCGATCGCGAAAAAATTCACCTCCGATCTGGACAAACTCGGCACGCCGGAGCAGGGCTTCAATATTGTCTGCACGACTTATCGACTCACCGAGCATTACCACTACTGGACCAAGAACAACCCGATGAACGTGCAACTCGTCCCTGAACCATTCGTTGAAATACCCGCTGAATTGGCGAATGAAATGGGAATCAGCGGCGGTGAGAAGTTGAAAATCTCCAGCGCTCGCGGGCATTACATTGGCAAGGCGATGGTCACCCGGCGAATTAAACCGATGGTGATCGATGGTAAGAAGACTTATCAGGTCGGAATACCGATTCACTGGGGTTATCGCGGCATTGCCGAAGACGACGGAAAGACGGGATTGACACCTGTTAACGGGCTGTCACCGGCGGCGATCGATCCAAACGCGTATACGCCGGAATTCAAAGGGTTCCTCGTGAAGATCGAAAAGGCTTAAGGCTATGGCTAACCCGCGTACTTTCCAGATTCAGGAAATCTCGGCGCATCCTGGTCCTGTGCCTGGACAGGGAACACGCCGTGAAGAAGCGGTGTGCAAGTACATCGATGTGTCAACGTGCATCGGCTGCAAAGCCTGCGAAGTCGCCTGCGTTGAATGGAACGATCATCCGTTTCGAGAGACCACCTTCAATGATACCTACCAGACGATGCCCACGACCGAGTGGAACTACTACAACCTGATCAAGTTCGTTGAGGACGAGCACGACGGTAATTTGATGTGGCTGATGCGGAAGGACCAGTGCATGCACTGCGCAGACCCGGGCTGTTTGCGGGCCTGTCCGGCTGATGGAGCAATCATCAAATACGAGAACGGCATCGTTGATTTTCAACAGGAGAACTGCATCGGCTGTGGCTATTGCATTTCAGGTTGTCCTTACGACATTCCTAAGTTTCATCCGAAGACGAATAAAGTTTACAAGTGTACGCTCTGTTCTGATCGTGTCGGGCAAGGTCTCGAACCTGCATGCATTAAGGCGTGCCCGACCGGCTGTCTGAAGTTTGGCACGAAGTCTGACATGGTGCAGATTGCCGGTTTGCGTGCCCAGCAATTGCGCGAGGTCTCAGGTTTTGCGAACGCCGGCGTCTACGATCCACCATCGATTGGAGGAACGCACGTGATCTACGTGCTTCACGACATCCAACAGCCTGAGCGATACGGGCTGCCTGCGAATCCGACCATCCCTCCGAGCTATACGTATTGGAAATGGATCGCGAAACCAGCCGGGTTGTTGATGGCCGTACTGGGCATCGGCGCCGTCTTCTTCCATCGGGTCATGTATGGACCAAAACTACCTCAGCCTGAACCGCCGGAACTTCGAACAGGTCCCACCGAAGAGATTGAAGCCGGCCGAAAGGAGACGCCGTGAGTACGACGGCAAAAAGGCTGGACGACAAGGCTCGAGGCGGATTCGCGCGCTTCGGGACTACCCGCATTCGTCACGGAGAATTGCTGCGCCATCCGGTTTACACGCGTGTCCTGCACTGGTCGGTTGCCATCTTTTTCATTCTCTCTTTGCTGACGGGGTTTGCGATTTATTCGCCGTGGCTGTTCCACTGGATTGCTCCACTTTTCGGCGGTGGCCCCCGAACGCGAGCCCTTCATCCATGGTTTGGGTTGCTGTTCACTCTGTTCTTCTTTTTCCAATCTCTCAATTGGTGGGCGCCGATGGCATGGACGGCGGCTGATCGGCGTTGGATGAAAGGAATGCGCCAGTACGTTACTAATCAACAACGTCTCGAATCCGAGGACGTCGGGTTTTTCAATGGCGGGCAGAAGCTTTATTTCTGGGCCATCGTCGTAAGCGCCATTTTATTTCTGATTACGGGATTGTTCTTGTGGTTTACCGATCTGACGCCACGTTGGCTAGTGGCGGTGAGTTACGTAGTGCATGATCTGGCATCACTCGTGATGTTGGGCGGTTTCATCATTCACATCTACGAGGGGACGGCCCATCAACCGGGCACGTTTCGATCGATGATAGATGGCACCGTGAGAGAGAGTTGGGCCTGGACGCACCATCCGGGCTGGTTTCGCGCTGTGACTGGCCGCGATCCTCGCGAGGCCTATGAACGCGAAGAGCGAAGACTGAATGAGCGGGCGGACGTGGTGGAACGTTCACAACCAGATCTGGACGCACGCGATAAATTGTAAATCCCCCTGATCGACAAAAAGGCTGCTCTTGATCTTTGTCAATGGAGAAAGGATCCGACGATGCGTGTGTATCTACGTCTTACTTTGCTGGCGATTATTGGTTTAGGAAGTGCGCTTGTGGTCTTCTCGCAGAGCGCTGACACAACTGATCCTCTCATCCGGGTACTGCAATCCAAGGGAATCCTGACGGAAACCGAAACACGCGCGATTACGGCTGCTGCCTCACGTGAAGAGCAAAGAGATCGGCTCGCGGCGCTGTTACGCGATAAAGGTGTAATTTCAACTTCGGAATTCGAAGCGATACGGACGCCTGCGACTCCTTCACCGGTGAAGACGATCGCGGCCGAGTACAACACCAGTTCGGTGGAGGCGATCCCGTCCGCGCCACAGCCGACGCCCTCCGTAATCGCCGCCGTCGCGCCAGTTCGATTAGTCGGAATTGACGCACCCAAACGAGAAGGCCTGATCCCTGATATCAAACTGGGCACCGGCGCGCGCCTCAAGCTCTACGGCATCTTCAAAACAAGCGTTGTACACGATTCATCATCGCCGCAGGGTAATGATTTTCCGTTGCCGCTACTCGCGCAAGACACTGGTCCTGCAAACTCACCTGAGTTTCATCTGCGCGTGCGCGGGCTGCGACTCGGCGCGAATTTCGAATGGCTCGATCCGGCGCCGAAAACGGCCATTACCGGGAAAATCGAATTCGATTTCGAAGGTGATTTCCCGCGTGTCAACAATCGGAACATCACTTCGATTCGGTCGAGTCAACCGTCGCTGCGTTTGGCGTGGATCAGGATCGATCGCCGTTTCAACGACCGCAACAGCGCGTTCGTTCTGTTGGGACAGGACTGGTCGCCATTCGTCTCATCGACGTTGCCGAACATGATCGAAAACACAAACTTCGGCGGCGTTGGTTACGGTGCTGCCTACACGCGCATTCCGCAGGCTAAGTTCGGCGTCAATCATAAATTCGGCGGCTCGCGCGATTTTCAATTCCAGCCGGAGATTGCGATTGTGCTGCCGGCTTTTGGAAATCTGCCGAGTGATGTCAGCAATCAATTAGCGTTTGGCGAAAGGCAGGGAGCAGACTCGCAGAGGCCCGGAGTTCAGGGACGCGCTGTATTTCAATGGCAGTTCGACAGATCTCCGAACGTTGCGCCGGCTCAAGTGATCTTTAGCTTTGAAAATGCACGGCGCACGGCGATCGTTACCGCTGCGAATGTGCCTGTTGGATTCAGGCCGGCGTTTCCGAGCGGCGCGGAGGTCAGCAGCAACAGCAATGGCTACTCAGCCGAATTTCAACTGCCGACGCGATTCATCACTGTGGTCGGGAAGTATTACGCCGGTTCAGATTTGCGTTTCTATCTTGGGGGCCAGTTACTCTCCAACTTTAACGACACCGCCGGACTGACGAACACCGCTACTGCGACGTCAATTGACGGCGCATCGACGGTCGTTTTCGGACTGGACGACGGTACACCCGTGGTTGCTCCGCAGCGACCCGTGCGTGCTCAGGGTGGATTCATTCAACTGGGGTTTCCGTTGTCGCGAATATTCGATGCGAATCCGAAGGGACGTAACGCCGGTTGGACTGCTTACCTTTATTACGGCGGCGATCAAGTGTTGGCGCGAGACGCGCGACGATTTGGCGCGCGCGGCGGTCGCAGCGATCTGTTCTCGGGCAACATTCAATACAAATGGAACCAGTGGGTGACCTTTGCTTACGAGGAAGGTTACTACCGCACGCGCGCGGATTCGCACACTGGCTTGCTGCCGCTGTTTCGTGGCATCCCGAGTTACACCACGCACAATATTCGCTCTGAGTTTGCGGCAATCTTTACGTTCTAAAAGTGCTGCGGGTGAGGATTATGGAATACGAAAACATTGCTATCGAAGATGCTGACGTTCCACTTGCTTCGAGTCGCATTTTTCAACATCTGGTGAAAACTTATGCGAGCGAGGTAAACAAGCTCAATTCAGTCTGGCGCGAATTCTCTGGAGACGATCTGTCGTTCAAGCCGCATCCGCGTTCGAGTACGGTCGGAGAGATCATCGAGCATGAACTGCTGTCTGAGCGCCGGTTCTTTGGCGAGTTTCTCGGTTTGCCCGAGGTGCCGGCGAACGAAGTGCTGCCGCACGATCGCACTCCGCATGCGTTTGCGGAGCGAGTGGTTGAGCTTTCGCGCGAACGTTTGCATTTCCTGGCAAAGCAGAACGAGGACTGGTGGCTTGCAGTTGTACCTTTCTTTGACGTCGAGCGTGAAAGGATTTGGATCTTCTGGCGGCGTGTCTTGCACACCGCCCATCATCGCGCTCAACTCGGAGTCTATTTGCGCATGCTGAATAAGAAGGTGCCTTCGGTATATGGCCCAACTGCGGATGTGCGTTGGGAAGGTTCTGATCCGACGAGCAGCGTTGCTGCCGCTGGCAGGAAATGATTGAATGACGCCTCGACCGAAAATAATTGCCATCGAGACTTGACTGAGCTTTATCCGAAGAAGGAGGGGAACATGAGCGCAAATGCACCACAAGCGACAACCACAACCTGGAACATCGATCCAGCCCATACCACCGCCGAATTCAAGATCAGGCATATGATGATTACTAACGTTAAGGGGCACTTCAAACCCGTAAGCGGAGTCATCACCATTGACGATACTGACATCACAAAGTCCCGCGTTGAAGCCTCGATCGATGCCGCTTCGATCGATACGCGCGAAGCCGACCGCGATGCGCATTTGAGGAGCGCGGAGTTTTTTGACGTCGAGAAGTTCCCAACGTTGACGTTCGCTTCAACACGCGTAACACGTACCGGACAGGCGGAGTTGGAAGTGGAAGGCGATCTGACCATTCACGGCGTGACGCGGAAGGTGACGTTTGCAGTGGAAGGCCCGACGGCGCCGGGAAAAGATCCGTGGGGTAATGTTCGGATAGGTTTATCGGCTTCGACGAAAATCAATCGCAAGGACTTTGGTCTAACGTGGAATGCCGCATTGGAAACCGGCGGCATTCTCGTCGGTGACGAAGTGACGATCACTCTGGACGTCGAAGCGGTACGGGCGTAATTCGATCTCAACCGGCGCCAGCCGGCCGCCGCGAAGGAGCGTCTTGATCTGTTAGGCGAGCTCCGTTCTGTCCTTTGCGGCGGTCAGTGCCGGCGGCCATCGCTTCCTCACATCCCACACAACAACACTCTCGCCCTCACACTACGAGGAAACCCTTGGGTGTAAATACCCACAAACTCAGGTGTTAATACGCTACTTCGCCGGTGGCTTACCGACTAGTCTAAGGACTGTAAAGAACGCGATAAGGAGCAGTTCAAAGATGGCGTTGGCTGAAACCAAATACGTTGTTTTATCAGAAGACGGATTTACTAAGCCGCCAACGGAAAGGTGGCCGGAGACTCTGCGGCGTTGGCTTGTTCAATGTCCGAAATGCACCGAGATCAGATTAGCGGTCGGAGCGCGCGATAACGAACCTTACGTCTGCAGGGATTGTGGACACACTTTCACCATCAGGGCTGCAAACAGAGATGTTCCTAACTGAGGATCTCGGAATAGAACATTAAGAAGTGGAGAAATCGAAATGTCTTATCAAGGACCAATGTTGATTAAGGAACCGGAACTTCGTTGGCCCATCGTATTGCTCGCGGCATTGATAACTGCGGTCATCGCTCTGCTGGTTGTGGCGATGCATTACGTCGCTTCGACAAGTTCATCAACGAATACTTCGTCGCCGGAGCGGCTCGAATGGACGATCCAACCCGGGCAACCTGACTTTGATCAGTTCAAACAACAGATCGCCGTCGAGCAAGTATTGAGCAATGAAAAGGTGCATCCATTTAATAACCTCGCGGTGGAGTTGACCGCATTAGTCCGAAATCAAACGGGACGAACCATCAACGGGCTGGAAATGCGCGGCGCAATCCTGGACACAGCAAACTCGACCCTGCGGGAACGAATTGTTGCCGTGATTCCCGTCAAACAAACGGCGCTCGAGAATGAGGAAGCAATCAACGTGCGCATTTTGCTGGAAGGCATACACAGGGACTCAGACCGCGCACGTGCCGTGCTGGAGGTTACCGGTATCACATTCGAATGATCGCGGAGTGGCCAAAAAAGAGACGTGAGGGAATGAACGTGATAAAGGGTTTAGGTCTTGGGTCTTAGGTCTTAGGTCTTGGATGTCAGACCAAAGCCCAAAGCCCAGTGCCCAAAGACCAAAGACCAAAAGACCAAAGACCAAAAGACCTAAGCCCGCATTGACATCCATTCACAAACGGAATAATTTGCCTGCCAATCCGGAGGAACTCCAATGAAAACTCATAAATTCTGCGTCGCGCTCTCGACGTTCGTCCTGCTGTTCGCCGTCAACGCTGCCACCTTCGCCCAACAGGGCTACAAAAAGCCGCCAAAAGAAGTGCTCGACATCCTGAACGCGCCGGTCACGCCCGGCGTGTCCATCAGTCCGACCCGAGACAACATGCTCCTGACCACCGCGTTGCGCTATCCGCCACTCGCGGATCTCGCGCAGCCCGTGCTCAGGATCGCTGGCCGCCGCATCAACCCGGCGTCAACCTCGCCATTCCGTTTCCAGTACTCAGTCGGACTAACACTCAAACGCATCTCCGACGGTTCCGAAATCAAGATCGACGTTCCACCCGGCGCGAAGATCAGCGGCATCGACTGGAGCGAGAACGGAAAACACTTCGCCTTCCTCAACACGACCGCGACGCGGGTCGAACTCTGGGTCGGCGACACGACAACCGGCAAGATCCACAACCTGAAAACAATCACCGTCAACTCCGCGATTGGCAACCCACTCGCGTGGATGCCCGACAATCGCACGCTGCTGGTCCAACTCGTGCCCGCAAACCGCGGCGCCGCACCTGCAACGCCGCCCGTACCACCGGAGCCAAACACGCAGGAAAGCTCGGGCCGGCCTGGTCCAGTGCGGACCTACGAAGATCTCCTGAAGAGCCCGCATGACGAAGTGCTTTACGAATACTACGCGACTTCGCAGTTGGCGCTCGTCGACGCCGTCAGCGGCCGTGCCACTCCGTTCGGACAACCAGCGATTTTCCAAGGCGTCGACGCGGCGCCCGACGGCCACCACGTTCTCGTGACGAAGCTGCACCGTCCATTCTCGTACCTCTTTCCCGACTCAGCGTTTCCGCGCGACGTCGAAGTCTGGGACACGAAAGGCAAACTCGTTTACAAAGTCGCGAGCCTGCCGCTCGCCGATCAAGTGCCGATCAACGGAGTCACCACTGGACCACGTTCGATTCGCTGGCTGCCCAGCCAACCGGCGACACTCATCTGGACGAAAGCGCTGGACGACGGCGATCCGCGCAAGAAAGTGGCCCAACGCGACAGCGTTCTGTTGCTGAAAGCGCCGTTCACGAGCCAACCCGCTGAACTGTTCAAAACGGAGCACCGTTTCAGTGTCGTCGGCTTTGGCGAAAAAGGCGGGCTCATCTACTTCAGCGATTTCGATCGCGATCGGCGCTGGCAACGAACGTTCGTCTTCTACGCCGACAAGCCCGACGTTCCGCCCAGGCTGCTGTGGGGCAGGAACCAGCAGGACCGTTACAACGATCCGGGCACGCCCGTCACTCGCGTCGTCGCGGGCCAGCGCGTCATCCTGCAAAACGGCGACTTCATTTATCTGAACGGCACAGGCTCGTCGCCCGAAGGCGATCGACCATTCCTCGATCGACTCAATTTACAAACGCTGAAAACCGAACGACTCTTCCGCAGCGACGCCGACAAGTATGAAACGATGATCGCCCTGCTCGACGACGAGGCGAAGCAGTTCATCACGCGACGCGAGTCGTCGACCGAACCACCCAACTACTTCCTCCGCAGCGCCGCGGCGACGGCGAAAGCGCTGACGGACTTTCCCGATCCGACGCCACAGTTGCGGGGCATCAAGAAGCAGTTGATTACTTACAAACGCGCGGACGGCGTCCAATGCTCGTTCACGCTTTACCTGCCGCCCGACTACAAAACCGGAACGAGACTGCCGACCGTCGTCTGGGCCTATCCGGTCGAGTTCAACGACGCCGACACGGCAGCGCAGGTGACCGGCTCGACGCAGCGAGCGACTTCGATCATCGGCCCATCGCACCTGTTCTTCCTGCTCGAAGGTTATGCCGTGCTCGACAACGCGACGATGCCCGTCGTCGGCACACCGGAAACAGTCAACAACACGTACATCGAGCAGATCACGATGAGCGCCAAAGCCGCCATCGACAAAGCGACCGAGCTCGGTGTTACGGATCCCGAGCGCGTGGGCGTCGGCGGCCATAGCTACGGCGCGTTCATGACGGCGAACCTGTTGGCCCACACGGACCTCTTCCGCGCCGGCATCGCGCGCAGCGGCGCGTACAATCGCACGTTGACGCCGTTTGGTTTTCAAAACGAGCGGCGAACGCTGTGGGAAGCGCCGGATTTGTACTTGAAAGTCTCGCCGTTCATGTATGCGACGAAGATCAAAGAACCGATGCTGATGATCCACGGCGAGGCCGACGACAACATGGGGACATTTCCGATTCAGTCGGAGCGCATGTACCAGGCGCTGAAAGGCAGCGGCGCAACAGTACGGCTGGTGATGCTGCCGCACGAGGCGCACGGTTACGCGGGCCGCGAGAGTATCGAACACGTGCTGTATGAAATGATCAGTTGGTTCGATAAGTACGTGAAGAACGCGACACCGCGAAACAGAGACACGACGACGTCGGCTCAGAAGGTCCAATAGTTGCGAATCAACTCGATCTGCGGAGTTGAGTCCGGCGGTAACACGACGGTCACCACGTCATAGCGGTACGGGTGATCGTCAAGCTCGAACATGCGGCGGTAGGCTCGCGCGGCGCGCGCGACCTGCCGCCGTTTGCGCAAGTCGACGTTCACTTGCGGCGGCGCGAACCAATCGGAGGCGCGCGTCTTCACTTCGACGAAACAGAGCGTCTCGCCTTCGTAGGCGACGATGTCGATTTCAGCGTTGACGATGGCGCCGCGAAGGTTGCGTCCCACTGGAAGCGTGAAGTTGGCGGCAACGAGACGGTAGCCGAGTTGTTCGAGATAAGCGGCGGCGTAAGCTTCGCCGAGTTGGCCGAGTGTGAGTGCCGGTGAGGATGAGGTCATTGTCATTGATCATTTTAGATTTGTCATTTGTCAATTTAGACGTCGCGATCGTAGGCGACCTTGAGCCAGTGTTTGACCTCGTCGTCGATGTCGTCGAGTGAAATGATCGGAATGCGGTGAGTGATGCGATCCTTTTTCGCGAAGCCGCCGGTGTCGATCAAACGCCCTGTCGGTTTCATGTCGCCGAGTGCGAAACCCATGTCGATGCGCGTCTGCGTCGCCGGTTTGATCTGCGCGAACACGTGGTTGCGATAAAGCGGCACGATGGTCTGACACGGACACGCCTTCGCTTCCTTTCCGGTCTTCAATCCGAGTTTCAGTAGCGCATCGTAGATCGGGCGCAAAGCAGCTTTGCCCCCTGAGAACATCTTGTCGACGTCGCGTTCCGCCTGTTGTAGATAAAGGTCCGCATCGCTGGTCGCTTCGCCTTTGCCGACGGACCGCTCCGCCAGCCATTTCTGCGTCATAAGCACGCCGGGATGAACGCTGTAGATCGACTTCTTCTTCGGTTGAGTCGCAGAGCGCGCCATTTTGTAACTCCTTACGACTCCGGACTGAAGTCAGCGGTGGGCAGAAACTTTGGTGGGCGGCGTGCCTTCGTTGCTTGTTCGAACGCGTAGGCGATCTTGATCAGTGTGGGCTCGCTGTACACGCCGCCGAAGAACGAGATGCCGACTGGTAAGCCGTAGACGTAACCAGCCGGAACAGTGATGTGCGGATAACCCGCGACGGCCGACGCGGATGAATAGCCGCCGGTGAAGTGATCGCCGTTCACCCAGTCCGTGGGCCAGGGCGGACCGCCGGTCGGCGCGATGAGCGCATCGAGCCGGTGTTTCTTCATGATGAAGTCGATGCCCTGTGTTCGCGTCAGCAGGTGGTTTTTGCGTAAAGCTGCCAGATACTTGCGATCGGTGAGTGGTCCTTTTGCTTCGGCTTTTTCGAAGATGTCCTGGCCGAAGTACGGCATCTCGCGGGACTTCTGACTCTCGTTGAACGCGATCAGGTCTTTCAACGAGTGATGTGGCGCAGAGGCTCCGAGCCCGGCGAGATACGCATTCAGATCGGCTTTGAACTCGAACAGCAACACCTCGAACTCGGAATCGTCGAACTTGCCGCTCGTCGGAATGTCAGCCGGATCGACCAGCACGGCGCCAAGTTTCTTGATCTCGCTCAACAACTCGGTCATCAACTGATCGACGCCCTGATTGAAGCCGAAATGCTTTCGCGCCACGCCGAGTCGCATTCCTTTCAGACCGTCCTTGTTATCCAGAAAGCGCGTGTAATCGGTGTAGGACTTGCCACGGCTTTCCGCCGTCATCTTGTCGCGCGGATCTTCTCCAACCAGCGCGCCGAGAATGATCGCGGCGTCCCTGACGGTGCGCGCCATCGGGCCGGCGGTGTCCTGGCTGTGAGAGATCGGAATGATTCCCGCGCGGCTCACGAGGCCGACAGTCGGTTTGATGCCGACGAGCGAATTCGCCGATGAAGGACACACGATCGATCCGTCAGTTTCAGTGCCGATAGCAGCGGCGCAAAGGTTTGCCGACGCCGCGACACCCGAACCGGAGCTCGAGCCGCACGGATTGCGGTCCAACGCGTAAGGGTTTTTGGTTTGACCGCCGCGCGCGCTCCAGCCGCTCGACGATTTACTCGACCGGAAGTTGGCCCACTCGCTCAGGTTTGTTTTACCGAGAATGACCGCGCCCGCGTCGCGCAGTTTCTTTGCGACGAACGCGTCCTGGAAAGGCTTCGCGCCGAGCAACGCAAGCGATCCTGCCGTCGTCATCATCTTGTCGTACGTGTCGATGTTGTCTTTAATCAGGATTGGAATGCCGTGCAGCGGTCCACGCGGGCCGCGCTCCTTGCGTTCGCGATCGAGCGCGGCGGCGATCGCTTCGCAGTCCGGATTCAGCTCGATGACGGAGTTGAGCTTTGGACCATGCTTGTCGACGTCGTTGATGCGTTCGCTGTATTTCTCGACGAGCGAGCGCGACGTGTACTTGCCGGATTGCAGTCCTTGCTGC
Source organism: Pyrinomonadaceae bacterium (assembly GCA_036279935.1). Lineage (GTDB taxonomy): Bacteria > Acidobacteriota > Blastocatellia > Pyrinomonadales > Pyrinomonadaceae > PSRF01. The sequence goes on along the minus strand of DASURS010000026.1, from coordinate 3,434 downwards.
AATTCCGAAAGCGTGACTTCGTCGAGCTCGAACGCCGGAGGCGGTGAAAACGCCACGACAGGCTTGGTAATGGCGACCGCCAATGCCGTGGCCGTAGTCTGGAGGAAGTTTCTACGTTTCATTCAGGACGACGGATAGGTCGTTTTAGTAAGCTTTGACTTTGAACGAGTTGAAGAACCGGTTGACGACGGCTGGATCTTCATTGTCTTTCGGCACGCCGATAACGATCTGATAAGGACGGCGGCCCACGATGTACACTCGCGAGCGGAAAAGACGATCGGAGGTTTCCGCACTGAACTCGAGCGCCTGGTAACCGTCGAGCGTCAAAGATCGGCTGGCGGTCAGCGTCGCCTTGATTCCTTTAACGAAGTTGTCGCGATTGGCGTCGAGCTCGTTTTGCCGGTTGAAGTTGAAACTCGGATCGTAGTCGACATAGCCGACCAGGTAGACGTTTATTGTGTCTCTTACGACGAACAGGTGAGTGGTGTATGGTCCATGTTCACTCTGCGTCGTCTCGGTCTGCTCCTTGGGCAGTTCAGGCAACAGCACGGAGAAGTGGCCCGAATCGGACGTGTACCTGACCCAGCCGCCCGTGTCAGCCGGAGGGTTGCTGCGCGGCGTCGTAGACGGCGGTGCGCTTGGTGGTCTGGTATGTTCCTGAGCCGCGAGGTTGATGGTGAGTGCCAGTGTGGCGAACAAGATTGCGAATAACTGTCGCATATGGGAGTCCCCTTCGAAACGTGGTCAAAGACCCAAGGCTTATACCACGGAATGCCCGCAGATGACACGAATTTGAACGCCTTGTAAGCTATCGAACATCCATGGAATCCAGGAGCAGACAGGTTGCCATTGTGGGCCGTCCAAACGTCGGCAAATCCACGCTTTTCAATCGACTCGTCGGCGAGCGGCGGGCGATCGTCGGCGACGAGCCGGGAATCACCCGCGACCGCATTTACGGGCAGGTCGAATGGGCGGGAAAGAAGTTCGCGCTGATCGACACCGGCGGAATCGTGCCTGACGACGACGCGGTCATTCCGGCAAACATACTGAAGCAGGCGGGAATGGCCATCGAGGAATCGCAGTTGCTGATCTGGGTCGTCGATGCGCGCGCCGGGATCACCCAGCTCGACGAAGAGCTCGCCGCGTTGCTGCGAAGCACCGGCAAGCCCGTGTTGATCGCCGCAAACAAAACGGACTCGGCGAAACTTGAAAGCGAGAGCACGGAGTTTTACCGGTTTGGCTTCGAGGAGGTGTTTCCGATCTCGGCGGAGCAGGGAATCGGCGTGGGCGAGTTGCTCGACAGCGTCGTGGAGTCACTCGAACACGAAACTGTTCATGAAGAGGAAGAACCGGCAGCGCCGGCAGAACTGCGGCTCGCGATAGTAGGCCGCCCGAACGTCGGCAAGTCGTCGCTGCTCAATCGAATACTCGGCGAGGATCGCGTGATCGTCTCGCCGGTCGCGGGAACGACGCGCGACGCCATCGACACGCTGCTCGAAACACCCGAACGAAACTTCCGTCTGATCGATACCGCCGGCATCCGCCGCAAGGGCAAGACTGACGAGATGGCGGAGAAGTTATCGGTGATCATGGCGCGCAAGAGTCTTGAACGCGCCGACGTTGCGATCGTCATGATCGACGCTGAAGAAGGCGTCACGGCCCTCGACGCGAACATCGCTGGATACGCGCTGGACGCCGGTTGTTCGATCATCATCGCCGTGAACAAGTGGGATGCAGTGAAGGACAAAGAGACGAACACGGCTTTGGAGTTCGAACGCCGCCTGCGAGATAGGATGAAGTTTCTCGAGTGGGCGCCGGTGATCACGATTTCCGCTCTGACTGGACAGCGAGTCGATCGCGTCCTGCCGCTCGTCCTGAAAGCCGACGAAGCCCGCAACCGCCGCATACCGACTTCGCAACTGAACGACTTCTTCGAAAAAGCGATTGCGCAACCGCGCGGCGGCACGGCGCCGTCTCCGGGAAAGAGTGGATATTCGCGACTAAAAGTCCAGTATCTGACGCAGGTCGGAATCAGGCCGCCGACTTTCGTCCTGTTCACGTCCGGCGGAAAGCCGGGTCTGCACTTCTCCTACGAACGCTACCTGCTGAACCGGCTGCGCGAAGAGTTCGACTTCTTCGCGACTCCTTTAAGGATTATTGAGAAGCATAAAAAGAAAGGGAAGACATAGTTCCCGCAAAGGCGCAAAGGTTATTTGGGGGGAAGTCAGACCCTGACTTAGTCTGGCTGTTTGCCTTTCTTAGCGCCTTTGCGCCTTTGCGGGAGACCTTCTGTCACGAATGGACCATACTAAACCTGCATTGCGCTTTCACGTCGATGCCCGGGACGGGCACGCGCGCGCGGGCGTGTTGACGACTCGTCGCGGGCCAATCGAAACGCCGGTGTTCATGCCCGTCGGCACTGCGGGAACCGTGAAGGGGATTCGTTTCGAAGAACTAGAGTCGCCCGATCTCGACGCCCGGATCATCCTCGGCAACACGTATCACCTGTGGCTGCGGCCGGGAATCGAGATCATCAAAGCCGCCGGCGGCCTGCATCGTTTCATCGGCTGGGATCGCGCACTGCTGACGGACTCGGGCGGGTTTCAGGTCTGGAGCCTGGGCGCGTTGCGGAAGATCACTGAAGAAGGAACGGAGTTTCGCTCGCACGTGGATGGCTCGCTGCGGTTTCTATCGCCTGAGGTGTCGATGGAAGTACAGGCGGCGCTCGGTTCCGACATCGTTATGGTGTTTGACGAATGTGCGCCCGGGAAAGCGAGCCACGAAGAGACGGAACGCAGCATGGAACTGACGACGCGTTGGGCACGGCGCTCGAGGACCGCATTCGATCAGCTGCAAGCGGCCGGCGCTGACACCGGGCGCGTCGAGGTTGAAGGACTGAGCGGCGCGCAGGCGTTGTTTGGCATCGTTCAGGGCGCGAGTCATCTGGATTTACGGCGGCGAAGTCTGGAACAGACGGTCGAGATCGGCTTCGACGGCTACGCCATCGGCGGGCTCAGCGTTGGCGAAGAAAAGCAGGTGATGTTTGAAGTTATCGACGATATTGCGCCGCGGATGCCGGCCGGCAGTCCCCGTTATTTAATGGGCGTCGGAACGCCGGAAGATCTCGTCGAAGCAGTCGCTCGCGGTGTCGACATGTTCGACTGCGTCCTGCCGACCCGCAACGGGCGCACGGGCCAGGCCTTCACCTCGCGCGGCAAGCTGAATATTAAAAACGCCCAATGGACAAACGATCCACGTCCGCTCGACGAGTCTTGCACCTGCTCAGTCTGCCGCCGCCATTCGCGCGCATACCTGCGGCATCTTTATACGAGCGGGGAAATGCTGGCCGGTATCCTCTTGACCCACCACAATCTGGCCTTCTTCCTTGACACCATGCGAGGCGTAAGGCAATCTATCCGGTCTGGCGATTTCCC
>DASURS010000025.1:0-3602 GCA_036279935.1 Pyrinomonadaceae bacterium | reverse complement strand
TCCGTTGTGCCTATCGTGACGAATCCAAATGCTTGCAAGATCATCGAACATGCCACGCACACTGGCTGGTTGGGGCAACTCACTTCTTTACGGGCGTCCTTCAGCACCGCCCAGGCTTTTGAATATACCTCCTTCGTGCTTGTCGCTCCCTCCCTAAACTTATCGATAAACTTCTTGAGTGCCGCCATTTCCGCGTGCCCAAACTGACCGCTCGATACCGCTTTATAGTCTCTGTTGTTTATCCAAAGCGTGACTTCAGCCTGCTTTTGCGGTTTCTTTTTCGCCTTACTTGCCGTCACTCTCTTCGTTTTTGTCGTCGTTCTTCCTTTAAAGGATCGTTGTTTCTTGACAGGTGCTTGCCTTCTTCCGCCCTTCGCCGGCTGCGGCTTCTTTTTTCGTCCCGCAGTCTTGTTTGGTGCGGGTTGAATAACGGAACCTGAGCCGGGTATTTGACCGATTGTTCGCTGCACGGCGTTGACCGGACCCTGCTGCCGAAGCGATGGGGAAGATTGTGGACGTTGAGCCGGGGCACTCTTCGTCTGTAGGACTCTTGGTGGAGGTTGTGGTCGATAAGCAGGCGGCGCAACTCGTGGCGCCGGCGTGACGGGCGGCTTCGGTGTGAAAGGCGGCTTCGGTGCGATGGGTGGCTTCGGATTCACCACACGGTTGAGCGGTTTTGGTTGAGCTACTTGTGCCCGCGGTTGCGGACGAGACGCTGGTAGCGTAACTGGTGGTCTCGTAATAATCTGCGGAGCCATACGACCAATCCGCAGGGCACCGACAAGGTGCTTTGGTTGGGCCACACTTGGTTGGACCACCGGCGGTTTGGTCGCTTGATGCGTAGGGTTGAGCGGCTGCTTGAAAGGTAACGGCGTTCCTCTCGGGAATGGGGGTTTCTTGGTTGTGTTCATTGACAAACGCCTCGGTGAAGTTTTTGGCTGTGACGTTTGGAGATAAGAAGGATGATCCGGTTAGTTGCGAAGATACGAATCTCAGGATCAACCTTCGGTTAAGGCACGGCGAGATTATTCCCGTTGTGAATGAAAAGTCAACGTCCGTTTCAAGATTAGCCAAGAGTCCCGCACAATAGAACCTTACCCAAATGAGCATAACGGGCGCGCCCGGTCTTTTGTTCCCGCTTGCTTTCGATGTTGAACTTGAACATCATCACTACATTTCAAGTCGAGAGTGGCCAATGAAATGAACGATACAAATCCTCTCAGCAACTGCCGTCTGGCATTTATCGGCTGCGGCGTCATGGCTGAGGCCATCATCACCGGACTGCTGCGCAAGCAACTCGTCAGTCCCGAACAGATCGCCGGCAGCCATCCGCGCGTGGCCCGTCGCGAAGAGATGTATGCGAAGTATGGCATTCAGATGTTCGAGCACAATCGCGAGGCCGCACTGGCCGCTTACCCGACCGCACCAGACGCCGGCTCGCTGTTGATTCTTGCCGTGAAGCCGCAACGTTTGCGCGGTGTACTCCAGGAACTCAAGGGCTCACTTCATCAGGATCAACTCGTCGTCTCGATCGTAGCCGGCGCCACGCTGGAAACTATCGCGGACGAACTGCTGCACGCTCCCGTGGTCCGTACCATGCCGAACACACCCGCGCAGATAGGCGAAGGTGTAACTGCCTGGACGCCGAGCGACGCTGTGAACGAAAAGCAGGAGCAGCAGGTCCGCGCGATGCTCGACGCACTCGGCAAAGCTGTTCGCGTCGATAACGAGCGGCAGATCGACATGGCGACAGCGTTGAGCGCCACTGGACCAACTTACATATTTCTCGTCATGGAGGCGCTGATCGACGCCGGTGTTCACATGGGATTTTCGAGACATGTGGCCGAAGAGTTGGTCCACCAGATGCTGCTCGGATCGATCCTGTTTGCCAGAGAGTCGCACAAGCATCCCGCCGAACTGCGCAACATGGTCACATCACCCGGCGGCACGTCCGCGGAGGCGATCTATCAGATGGAAAAGGGAAGTTTGAGAACGGTGTTGTCGAAAGCTGTTTGGGCGGCGTACCAGCGCGCCGAAGCGCTCGGCAACCGGCAGAACAAGACAGGTGATCGATAACGCGACCCCTATGAACCAGATCTCGAAGTGGCGGCCGCCTGAACACTGGACTCGCATCACGACCATCGACATGCACACCGGCGGCGAACCGCTGCGCGTCGTGATCGATGGTCTACCAAGTATCGAAGGTCAGACCGTTCTCGAGAAGCGGCGTTACTTTCGCGAGCATTACGATCACTTGCGCCGCGGGCTGATGTGGGAACCGCGCGGCCACGCAGACATGTATGGCGCTCTGATAACTCCATCCGCCGATGCCGATTTCGACGTCTTTTTTCTGCACAACGAGGGCTACAGCACGATGTGCGGTCACGCTATCATCGCCCTCACAAAACTCGCGGTCGAAACAAATCTCGTCAGTAAGAACGAGATGACGTTCAATGTTCCCGCCGGCAGGATTCAAGCGTGGGCCACGGTTTCAGAAGGACGCGCTGTCGAAACGTCATTTCGGAACGTGCCTTCTTTTCTCTATCTTCGCGACGAGCAAGTCGACGTAGACGGGATTGGCCGCGTGCGATTCGACATCGCATACGGCGGTGCGTTCTATGCTTTCGTCAGTGCGGAAGAAGCAGGAGTGAAACTCGCTCCTGAAGATTTGAATCGTCTGATTGACTACGGTCGACGAATTAAAAAGGCCGTGATGTCGCAGTTTTCGATCACGCACCCGTTGGAACCGGATCTGAGCTTTCTGTACGGCACGATCTTCACCGGACCAGCAGCAGACGCTGCAAACCACAGTCGCAACGTTTGTATTTTTGCTGACGGCGAGGTTGATAGATCCGCGACGGGCAGTGGCGTCAGCGCGCGTGCCGCGTTGCATTTTGCGAAAGGCGAACTGGCTGTAAACGAGCCAATCACGATCGAGAGCGTGGTGGGCAGTACGATGTCGGTGAAGGTGGCTGAGGTCACGACGTTTGGACCGCATGACGCGGTCATACCCGAGGTTAGCGGCACCGCTTCCATCATCGGCCGCAACGAGTTTTATTTCGATCCCGACGATCCGTTTAGAAACGGATTCATATTAAGATAAAGCTCATGACTGCAAACAACATAAAGTCAATAGCCATTGCGTTACTCGGCCTCCTGTTCTTCTTCAGTCACGCCCATGGCGCAGTTACCTACGAGGTTTCTTCGCCCAATGAAAAAATCAAACTTCGGGTTGACGTTGGGCCAAGAATCGAATACGACCTGCTGCTCAACCAGGTACCGGTCCTCGATAACGCGACGCTCGCGCTCGATATCGAACACCGCAAACTCGGAGTGGAACCACAGGTTCTCTCGTCGACACCACAAGCTGTCAATCGTGAGCTCCGCGTACCTGTTCCACAGAAGTTCGCGACGCTTCGCGAGCATTACAATGAGTTGCGAGTCGTCTTTAAAGACAACTACACCGTCGTCTTCCGCGTTTACAACGAAGGCATGGCCTACCGGTTTGAGACTTCCCTGCCGCAGCCCACGGTAAAGGTCTACGACGAAGAAGCCACTCTAAACTTCGCCGGCAACTTTCACGTTTACTACCCAAAGGAAGA
>DASURS010000024.1:0-21067 GCA_036279935.1 Pyrinomonadaceae bacterium | reverse complement strand
ACTTGCGGTTCGTCGCCTTCCGCAAGCCTTTCAAGCGCATGCATGACGTCTTCGGCAAGCTGAGGCGGTAACACGTCACGGACGTTCTTTCCTAAAAACATCTCCGGCGCCAGCAGCAACTCGTCTTGCAGGCGCGCGTGGTAGTCGAGGTAAACACCGTCGCGCGACATCACAAATACAAGGTCAGGATTCGCCCGCAGCATCGCGCGGTTGCGATGCGCTGTCTCATCGCGCTCGACCGTCACTGCTGAAAGAAACAGCAGCGTCACGGCAGCCACAATCATGAATAGCTGAACGGAGAGCGCGTTCACTTCGGGAAGCTCGGCTACGAATGGACCAAAACCGTTTATTGCGCCCCAGATAGCAAAGAGACTGACGGCCAACACCGCCGCGCTCGATCCGCGCTGGCCAAACCTGATCGTCGCCCACAGCAGGAACGGCAACGGCAAATACAGCAGCGTGGGCGTCGTGTTTTGTCCTACTTCATTTGTACCGAAACTCACCATTCCGGTGATCAGCAAACCCGTCGCCAATAAAGCCGCTTCGAGGTAACGCTGCGGAGGTGCTGCGTAAAGTGAACGAATGCCACCCTCTTTCCAGGCCACAATCAAAGGCACTAACGTCAACGATGCGAATACGTTGGAGAAGAAACGCATTCGAAACACGTCCCAGTAAGTGCTGGTCCCAAACTTGTTGAGGACGACAAACCCAGCGTCGAGAAAGGAAGACAGGAACGGCGCGAGTAATGCGACCACGATGAACAGACCGACGTAGTACATGCTGTCGAGCCTGACTCGCTGCTTTGTGATGTAACGGAGGATGGAAGCGCCGATCAAAGCTTCACTGCAGTTACTGACGAACCAGGACAGGACCATGGTGATGGGTATGTCCGCGTGCAACTCCGTCAGCACGTGTGCAGGGAATGCTGCAAGCAGAAGAAACCACCACCAGCGCACCGGCGATAGCAATAAAGCAGCGAAGAGGATCGAGTTGGGCGGCCAAAGCGTTGAAACGGGATGCGGCTGGAAAGTTAAAGCGAGACCGATTTTGGCGCCGACGTAGTAGGCGATGCTGACCAGAATTGCCGCAAGTGCAGGTCGGTAGCGCGTTAAGAACGTAGCGCGGTTGGCTTCTGCTGTACCCAAAGGTTGGGACAACGGCGTGCCTCCAATTACCTTGTCTTGTTCGAACTGAAAACGCGCCGGGCTGTGCGTGTCGGCGAATTATAGCACCGATTTTGGAGCGACTCCGAAAATGGTGGTGACGCAGTTTGAAAGTTTCTCTGCGATCTCAGCGCTCTCTCTGTTCTCCGCGTTGAACTATGCTCAAAAGAATGCGGTGCCCGCAGAGACTAGAGAGCGCAGAGGCCGAGGAGTTCAAAACTGAGGCACTCCTCCGAAAATCCCCGTATTGCACAAAAGCTGATGCAGGCTGATAATGCGGTTAGCATTTCTGCATTCGACGCAATCCCGATTCGAGTTTACGGAAATAGAGCCAACTGATTGGCCGGGTAACCTCGACGCTATATTCTTCGCCCAAAATATAGCCGGGGATTGATGGATATGCTGAACCGGCGGTCCCCCGCGCCGTCAAGGAGAGCATGTACAACGATCTCCCCAGGCTCCGTCGCATCTTTGCGGCGTGCCTATGTTCCCTCTTGCTGGGCGTAGCGATTGTTTGTGTGACCACAAACACCGCGATCGCCGAGACGCGCCGTGCTGCGACAACGCCGCAACAGCAACACGCCAGCGCCAATATCAATCCGCTGAGTTACGCCTTCAACTTTCAAGAGAACCAAACGGAAACGCCGGTTTCGTGGAAGCAATACAAGTGGCAATTCGCCGGTGCAGTCTCGTTCATGATCGTCGAGGCTTTGCTGATTGCTTTTCTGCTCGTCAGCAGGACGAGGCAACGCCGCGCCGAAGCTGAACGCGAGCGCTTCGCCTTACTGGCCCAATCCGAACATCGACGTCTCGACGAAGTTGTTTCAAACGTTCCCGGCGTAGTCTGGGAGAGCCGCATCGAATCGGGCGGGACCACGCGCCGCGAGCACTTCATCAGTCAGCACGTCCAGAAGATGCTGGGCTACTCGGTTGAAGAATGGATGTCTGAGCCGCGCTTCTGGCTGTCGATCATCCCCGAGGAAGAACGCGAAACGGCACTGCGCGCAAACGACGCGATCTTCGAGAACGGCACGTCGGGAGTTGCTCAGTATCACTGGAGAGCAAAAGACGGGCGCTTGCTGTGGGTCGAAGCACATGTATCCGCGGTGTTTGACGAAAACAACAAGCCTGTCGGGCTGCGCGGAGTCACGTTGGATATTACCGATCGCAAAACGGCGGAAGAGGGGCTGCGCAACGCGCTGATCGAAGTCGAGCAGTTGAGAGATCAACTACAGCAGGAGAACGTCTACCTGCGCGAACAAGTAGATCTCGAACACGAGTTTCAGGAGATCGTTGGCAACAGTGATGAGATCAAGTATGTGCTGTTCAAGGTCCAGCAAGTCGCGCCGACCGATGCGAGCGTGTTCATTCAGGGCGAAACGGGAACAGGTAAGGAACTCGTGGCCCAGGCGATTCACGGCGCCAGCAACAGAAAAAACCGTCCGCTCGTTAAGATCAACTGCGCCGCACTACCCGCCAACCTGATCGAAAGCGAACTCTTCGGCCACGAGAAAGGTGCTTTCACCGGCGCGCAGGCGCGAAAGATCGGCCGCTTCGAGCTCGCCGACGGCGGCACGCTGTTCCTCGACGAAATCGGTGAGCTTCCGCTGGAGTTGCAGTCCAAACTGTTGCGCGTGCTTCAGGAAGGAGAGTTTGAGAGAGTCGGCAGCTCACAGACTCGCAAGGTCGACGTGCGCATCATTGCTGCCACCAATCGAAATCTGAAAGTTGAAGTGCAGAACGGACTGTTTCGCGAAGATCTGTGGTATCGGTTGAACGTCTTCCCGATCACGGTCCCGCCGCTCAGGCATCGCAAGCCGGACATCGCGCTGCTGGTCAACTTCTTTGTCAACCGTTGCAACCGAAAGCTCGGCCGGATAGTGAAGAAGGTCTCGCCGCAAACGATGCAGATCCTGGAGAACTACTACTGGCCGGGTAACGTCCGCGAGCTCGCAAACGTCATCGAGCGCGCGTTGATCAATAGCAACGGCGCGGTGCTTCAACTTGCCGACAACCTTGACGCTGAACCTCCGGCGTCCACCAATGGAAACAGCCATCATCGGCCGGCCAAACTCGAGGACGTCGAGCGCGATCACATCGTCAACACGTTGGACGCGTGCGATTGGAGAATCGAAGGCGTCAATGGCGCGGCCGAAATTCTCGGCATCAATTCGAGCACGCTCAGAAGTCGCATGAGCAAACTCGGTATTAAACGACCGAAGCCCAACTCCGCGGCCGCCGCTTCCGGCAAGCAGTAAATAGTTCCATAATCCCCCAAACCGCTTAAAGACTATCGCCCGTGAAATATCGCGGCGCCACGATATTCAGTGGCGCGCCCGCTCCAAACCCCTAATAAAACCGCGCATCCGCTGTGGCCCGGTGTTCGCTAAGGGAAAGTCACCGCCTTACAACTCGACGAGTTTGGAGACTTACGAAAATGATCGTGACGACTATCAGACTTCAGACCAACCCGGAGAACCGGAAAGAGATCTTGCAGACGTTTCGCTCCTTGTCGGACCCGATCCAGAGCGAGCGCGGGTGCAAGAGCTGTCGTATCTACCGCGAGCTCGGGAACGATGAAGAGGTGATGGTCATTCAGGAATGGGACAGCAGGACCCATTGGGACGAGCACCTTCGTTCAGACGAGTTTGCCGTCATCATCGGAGCGATGAGTCTGCTACAGAAACCCGAAACGGTTGAATTTCAGGTCCTCGATCAACTCGAAGGCTCGCGTTCAGTGGAAGCAATGAGGGCGCGCAACCTTCAGGAAACAAGGTGAATGGCATGAGTTCCCCAAAAGTGAAAAACACCCTCGTAAAGATGAACTTTTCGCCGATTCCGAAACGGTCGCGCGCAGCGTGGCAGCGTGAGGCGGCGCGTGAGGCGGCGACGAACGTGGCGCAGTACTCGGCATGGCATGACTCCGAAAAACTGTTTTTCCAGGTATTCGACAACAGCGCACAGCCGATGAGTATCACGACGCTGGCTGACGGTCGTTATCTTGAAGCGAATCCGACGTTTCTGACGCGGCTAGGATACGCACGCGACCAGGTGATCGGCCACACTTCGCTCGAGCTTGGGATCTGGAAGAACAGCGCTCAGCGGGCGGAGTTGGTGACCAGACTCAAAAAAGACGGGCGCGTTCGAGGCTTTGAAACTGCGATCCGAGGTGCGAACGATGAGACGCTGATTTGGCTTTCGTCCGCAGACTTGATCGACGTCGATGGCGAGCCGTGCATTCTCGTGATTTCCGACGACATCACGGAGCGGAGGCGTTTCGAGGAACAACTTCGAAACATCAGCGCGCACTTGATACGTGCGCAGGAAGACGAGCGCAACCGCATTGCGCGTGAGTTGCACGACGGACTCAATCAAAAGCTCGCGCTGCTGTGTGTTGACCTTGAGGAGTTTGGTCGAAGCCAGCCGGATGTCGGCGTGTCGAAGCAGTTGAACGCGTTGTCGTCGCGGCTGCAGGACGCGTCGGCGGACGTTCACGGGCTTTCGCACCGGCTGCATCCTTCGAAGCTGGACCATCTTGGTTTGCTTCCGGCGGTGAAGAGTCTGTGTCGCGAGCTGTCAGGGCGGCGTGGATTGCAGATCGAGTTTGTAGGCGATGAGAATCTTGGCCGGCTCGAAAAGGACCTCGCGTTGTGCGCGTATCGAGTCATTCAGGAAGCGTTGAGTAATGCGATCAAACATTCGGGAGCGGTGGCGGCACGAGTGCAGGTCAAGTGCCGCAAACACGTGCTGTATCTGCTCGTCACTGACTCGGGCAGGGGTTTCAGTATGGAGGTGGCGAAGCTCAAGGGGCGGCTTGGTCTGATCAGCATGGAAGAACGCCTCCGTCTCGCCAACGGCCGCCTGATCGTCCGCTCGCGCCCGAACCGAGGCACCCAAATCGAAGCCCGTATCCCGTTGGGAAACTGAAAAAACTGTCAATTCTGCCAGTGTCCACAGACGCAATTCCTCACTAGCATGGGAGCGAGGAGATCTCCGTAATGCCCTGCGCCCGAGGAGCGGGCGAGAATCTGAGGATTGCGTGAACAGGCTTCGTGTATTGGTGGCTGAAGACCACGCTGCGGTGCGATTGAGTGTCATTCGCCTGTTGTCAAAGAGGTACGACGTCGTCGCCGCCGTAAACGACGGCCGCGCGCTGCTGGACGCTGTGAGCACGATGCATCCCGACGTTCTGGTCGTCGATCTCTCGCTGCCGGTAATCACCGGCATCGAAGCGGCGAGCATTTTGAAAAAGATGGACTGCGCGTCGAAGATCGTCTTCCTGACCGTCCACAACGACCCCGACTTCGTCCGCGCCGCGCAAGACGCAGGCGCGCTTGGTTACGTGCTCAAACAGCAAATGACGAACGATCTGCCGGAAGCGATCGAAAAAGCTTTTGCAGGCGAGCAGTTCACCTCTCCATCACTGCGGGATCTCTGAATCCGTTGAGGAAAGGAACACTGAGATGAAACCGAAGCACGCCCACTTACTGATCATAGCAATCGCCTTGCTTACCTGCGCGCCCACCGGCGCCGCAACACAACCACAAACAGTCACGTCGCTGACCGCGAATGCAAAAGGCGAAGGAACGGTGACGATTGCCGATCCACAATCACCTGACTCAGCGCGTACGCACAAAGTCAATTCCGTTGTCGTGACGCTGAGAGAAAACGGTGACGCCGACATCGTCCTGGTCAGCGACATGCAGTTGTTCGCACGTGGCCGCTGGACCAAGCCTTCGGATCTCAGCAAAGGAATCGATCTCAAGATCACCGGCGGCATCGTGGCGGGCAATGCGAAGGGCACCGGCAAGCTCTTCCTTCGTCCGGACGGCAAATCGATCGACCGGCTCAATTTCGAAGTGACAGGCAGCGCGCGCAGCAAAGTGACGGTAGCATTCGTGGCGGAGAAACAAGCAACACCTTCGGCGCAATAAATAGGTCAATGCACACAATCGTTCACAGGGGTGTTGGTATGACCGGGAAGGCGCCAGCCAAAGACATGGTCTGGATTCCCGGCGGGACCTTCATGATGGGTTCGAACGACCATTATCCCGAAGAAGCGCCTGCGCATCAGGTCACGGTGGACGGTTTCTGGATGGACCAGTACACGGTCACTAACGCGCAGTTCTCGCGGTTCGTAGACGACACGGACTACGTGACGTCAGCAGAGCGAACGCCGAACCCGGAAGAATATCCGGACGCGAAACCGGAGATGCTCTTGCCGGCGTCCGTCGTCTTCCGCAGACCGGGATACAGAGTCAACCTGGGCGATCATTATCAGTGGTGGACGTATGTCCCTGGCGCGAGCTGGCGCCATCCTCTTGGTCCAGGCTCGACGTTGAAGGGCCTCGCGAAACATCCCGTGGTGCACGTTGCTTACGAAGACGCTCGCGCGTACGCGACGTGGGCCGGCAAAGAGTTGCCGACCGAAGCCGAATGGGAGTTTGCGGCGCGCGGCGGTCTGGACGGAGCGACGTATGTTTGGGGCAACGAGTTTGAGCCTGACGGCCGCGTGATGGCCAACACCTGGCAAGGCGACTTCCCTAACGAAAACCTTCTCACCGACGGCTACGAATGGACCGCGCCCGTCGGATCGTACCCGCCAAACGGCTACGGGCTTTACGACATGGCCGGCAACGTTTGGGAGTGGACCTCCGACTGGTATCAGCAGCACAACGAGATAGAACCAACGTGCGGCGCCAGTTTCAACCCGCGCGGCGGCGGCGCCGAGAAAAGCTACGACCCGCGCACTCCGGACGTAAAGGTCCCGCGCCGCGTGATGAAAGGCGGCTCCTATCTTTGCGCGCCCAACTACTGCCAGCGATACCGTCCCGCCGCGCGTATGGCCCAGGCAGTGGACACCTCGACGTGCCACCTCGGTTTCCGTTGCATCATCAGGCCCGGAAACGACGCGAAGTGGTCGGACCGATCGTAGAGTTCAAGGGAGACAACATGAGCATTCGGGCGGCACTGTTTATCGTGTGTGTTTGTCTTAGCGCTTCTCACGTCGTTGTGGCCCAGAGCGCTCTGCAGACGGAGCAGGCTTTGCCGATTGCGAAGTCGCGTCTCAATCTCACGGATCAACAAACAAAAGAGCTGCGCCCGCTGTTGGAAAAGCGTATCGAGGCGCTGCGCAAACTGCGAAACCCTTTCGGTGGAGAGTCGCTGTGGCGTGACCTGTACGCGAGCCGGGAGAAATTTGAAAGTGGACTGCGGCGCATCCTGACCGCGGATCAATTGGCGCTCGTTCCGGACCTGCAAGTCGAATGGGAGAACGACGCGCTAACTCGACTGCGCCAACAACAGATCAACGACGTCTCCGATCGTCTCAAGCTCACGCCGGATCAGGCGAGCCAGGCGCGTCCAGTGTTGGACCAGGACTTCGATCAGAAAGTCACGCTGATGCGCAATTATCGGGAGGACCAGTCGAAAGGCACTGAGCCGTTCAGCAAGGCGCTGGAGCTCATCAACGAAGACACTGAGGCGCAGCTCGATCGCATCCTGACGGATCCGCAGATGGCTGAGTTTCGTCGCTTCACCGGCCGCTCGAAGGGTTCGCTGCCGTGGCTGTTTGGCGCAGTTCCGACGGTGGACGATCGAGCCGGTTCCGGCGACGTCGATACCGGATCAAAGACGAAACGCAAGCGAGGCGAGTTTGTGATCGCGCCGATTCCCGTCATCAATCCGACGTTAGGAAACGGAATGGCGCTCGGCGTGGGCTATCTCTATCACCTCGACGACGACGACGCCGGATCACCGCCTTCGCTCACCGGCGCCGGCGGGTTCCGGACGAGCAACGGCAGTCGCGGCGGGGTGATCGCGCAAAAGTTTGTGTTGCGGCAGAACAAGTATCGCCTGCTGCTGGTCGGCGGCCGTGCAAACATTCACTACAACTTTTTTGGGATCGGAGCGGACGCCGGCGACGCGAACCGATCGGTTCCGATCGAGGTGACCGGCAAAGGTTTCCTGATTGACGCCTCGATGCGCGTGTTTGGCCGGTACTGGTTCGCCGGCGTTCGCTACTACTGGATGCGCTCGACAGTCAACGTCGATCGCAGCAACGTTAGCGACGATCGGTTTCCAAACGGACCGCTGGTGCCGGAGCTCGATCTCGAGTTGCGAAGCGCCGGCCTTGGTCCAACGTTCGAATACGACTCGCGTCCCGATTCGTTCTACCCGCGCGGGGGCTCGCAGTTTCGATTTCAAGGAAGCTTTCACGGCCGCGGCGTTGGCGGGCGGCGAGTCTACGAAACGTATCAGGTTTTCTATAACAAGTACTACGGTCTTGGACCACGCCAGGTGCTGGCGGCGCACGTCGCCGGTTGCTACGCCAGCGGAAGCGTTCCCTTTTACGACCTCTGCATTCTCGGACAAAGCAAGGATCTTCGCGGGTACGAAGTTGGGCGTTATATCGATCGCGTGATGATCGCGAGCCAGGCCGAATACAGGCTCGAGCTGCGCAAGCGTCTTGGGGCGGTCGCGTTCTTCGGCGCCGGTGAAGTGGCGCGAAAGTGGTCCAGTCTCCGCACCGACTCACTGAAGCCGGGCGGCGGCGTCGGTTTGCGTTTCCGATTGACGAAAGAAAACCACATCAACCTGCGCGTGGATTATGCGTGGGGCATCGGCAGCAGCGGGCTGTATCTCGGCGTGACGGAAGCATTCTGAAAGGGCATCTTATGAAACACTTACTCCTGTTACTCGCACTTTTTCTTTGCACGACACCGGCGCTGGCCCAGAAGCTCAAGGTCAACTTCGACAAGAACGCCGACTTCACGAAGTTCAAGACATTCTCGTGGACACGCGGCGCGCCGGCGAGCAATCCGCTGATCAATCAGATCATCATGGACAGCGTCGAGCAGGCGCTCACGGCGAAAGGACTGACGAGGGTGAACGACGGCGGCGACCTGTTAGTGAGCGTGGCCGTGGCGATTGAGTACGACATTCAGGTCGCTCAGGCGTCGCGCGGAAATACGGGAAGCGACCTTCAAACCGGTATCCCGACGGGCGCGGCTCTGCCTTTTGACGTTCGCAAAGGAAGCCTCGTCGTCGACATTGAGAGCCCCGCCTCGAAGACCGTGGTCTGGCACGGCCTGGCGAGCGACACACTCAAGTACGAACCGAGTGGCGACATGCAAAAAGACGCGAAGAAGGTCGAAGGCCGTCTCCGGAAGACCGTCGACAAGCTGATGAAGAAGTATCCACCAGCGAAGTAGCGGTGGACGCAGGATCAACTGCGGCGTCGCTTCTTCGACAACGCGACACTCACGTACTCTGCCTTGACGAATGCGAACGCTCGGCGCATTATCGTGTCACGATGAATTCCGGTCATTCTCTCTAACGACCGAATCGTAATTACCTGTTTCCGTCTCCAGTGGGAATACTCTACGGAAACTAAATTTCTAACGCTTTATCCTCGCACTGCGAGATTCAGTTCACCCCGCTGAGGTGGCATTTTTATGCTACATGCGTTCTATGTGGACCTATTAAAGGATCGCGTGATGGCGTGGACCATCCTGATCCTTCTTGCCGCGCTCTATGTCCTCATTTGCCTGCTTCTGCCGATCTGGTCCGAGCTTGTGCCCGGCATCACGTCACTGTTGATCCTGCTCGCAACCGAAATACTCGTTTACCTGCTGCATCGTGATCTGGCGCAGGAGCAGCCGGCTGCTGATAGTGAAGAGTACACGTCGATGATTGCCAATATAGATGACGTGGGCCAGAAACTGTCTGACCTGGCTGCCTTCCTGAAACGTGAGCGTGGAAAAGTCGAAGAAGCAGAAGCAACCGTGATGAGGCTGCGCAGTGAACAGAGCGAACTCGAGCCAATGGTAACCGCGCAACGAGAACTGGTTGACGCAATTCTGGCGGTCCATACGAAAAGAATTGCTTCACGGGCGTGGAAAGAGTACGTCTTAACATTCATCACCGGCGTGGTAACGTCGCTACTCGCCGGCGCGCTTTTCGAATCATTCTGGCGCTAACGATAAGGAGACTCCCGAATGTTCGCGAACTGTCTAAAGCTATTGGGGTTATCTCTACTGATAGCGATAGCCGCGTACTCAATTCCCGCTTACCATCCGGCGCAGGCAAACAGCTCCGATACTTCGACACTCACCGGTTCTCGAGGATGCAGTCCGCTCGATATCAACAATCTAAAGGCAGTAACCACAATACTCGAGCATCTCGCTCTCTTAACGGAAAGCGACGTTGAGTTTTTTACAAAAGCCAGCGCTCCGAACCGCGAAGCGATGCGTAAGTACAGCCAGTTATCAGAGCTCAGCAACGCTTACAGGAGGGCGAGTTTCAGCCTGATGACGGCGGAAGATAAGAGCAGCGTGTGGCGCGTTCATTTGAGTCTCAATCTCGCTCGCCATCCCGAATGGACCGAAAAGCAACGCTCTGTTGTTTTGGAAGCTATCGCCGTGGCAACGCCAGCATTGTACGAGTTCCCCAAAGACAGCAATTGGAATCGCCGGGTAAATGAACCAGTTCGATCATTAACTGAAAGAGCCCAGCTGGTTTTCAGTAAACAGGAGGCCGCTGCGCTGTTTTCAGAACTAGGTTTGAACGAACAAATCAAGTCTAATCACGCGCGACCATCGGCGGGCGGTAGCTGCGGGTGCTCTACGGAATCCGATTGGTGTTCTCATCAATGCGTGGCAACGTCGTGCACAGTTCTTACCTGGGGTTGCGGTACGTTTGGTCTTTACGCATGCAACGGCGACTGTTATGCACCGCCGAAAGAGTCAACACCAACACCGACGCCAACGCCAACGCCACGACCTAAAGCAACCGACGCGATCCAGTAGCTGATGTCATGACTGACCCCATCAAACCTGCTGACAGCCTCTACAAAATTATGATAGTGGGTGGGATCGTGCTTGCGATTTGCTTCGTCATCTTCCCTGTTCTGTTTTTTCAGCGAGCTTCTATGGGAATCCTTGATGAACGCCAGGCCGAGCGTGAATTGCCAGTCTATGAGCAGTTCGTTAAGGAACGACTGGAAAGCATTGATAAACATAAGCAGGAAGCAATAGATAAAAAGACAAGGCTTGAGGCGCAGCTAAAGAAATTGAATCCCGAATCGAGCGAGGTCGAGAAACTACGGAGTCGAATAGACGAGGCAGACCGCAACATTGAATCAAAAGAAAAGGATTCGTCTGAGTTGAGGTTGAATCTGGAGCTGAAGCGGAAAAACGCTGAACACGAGAAAGAACACGGTCAGAACTGGCGTCGCGATTCTCGCGTGTTCATGGTGGCAGGATGCGTTACGGCTTTTATCTTTTTGCTGATCTCTTTCATCGGCTTTTGGCAGTGGCGGAAACCGCTGAAGCTTCAAGCTCGATTAATAGCCAACAACGAAATTGAAGAGAAGCCACCTATCGCGCTACCCGAAGTTGCAGAAAGCAACCCCGCCCAGCCGATTCCGGTCGACGTGGCCCAGACGACGAAGCCGCAAACCTCTTAGGCGCGCTCAGTGCTCCAGATGATACGGGACGCTGGTGACGATCACGCCTTTCTTGAACAAGAGAGAGCCCTTCAAGAGCAGCGAGCTTTGATTGTGCAGAACGTGTTGCCACCACTTCGCGGGGATGAACTCCGGCAACACGACTGTGATGATGTCGTTGTTGTTCTCTCGCGCGATCCGATTGACGTGTCGCAGCAGCGGGCGCGTCAGTTCGCGATACGGTGACGGAAGCACAACCAACTCCACGCCCGCTCCCCATCGCTTCCATTTCTCTTTTATCTTCGCCGTCGCCTCCTCCTCGAAATCGACGTAAACAGCCTGCACGCCATCCGAAGCGATCGACTGCGCATACTGCAGCGCCGACACAACGCCTCGATGAATGCCCGAGATCGGAACGATGACCTTGTGCTTGATGGGCTTCAACGGCGTTAGACCTTCAGTCGAGAGCTGTTTCGCAACGAGCAGATAGTGGTTGTGGATCGCCCTGAACACCAGGACCAGCAGCGGAACTACCACTACAACGATCCACGCACCGTGAATGAACTTCGTAGCGACGAAAACACACAGCACCACGAACGTCGCGAGCGCGCCCACTGCATTTATCACGATCGACTTCTTCCAGTTCGACGGCGCGGTTACGTCGTCCGTGACGAAATACGAGCGGTGGATCTCTTCATCGTCGGTTTGCCCATCGGCCGGCGTGGCTTCCGCGGATTGCGCGTTAACCAGTGCGCGGCGTTCTCGCAGCCAGTGAACGACCATTCCCGATTGTGAAAGCGTGAACGACAGGAAAACACCAACTGCGTACAGCGGGATCAACCGCGACGTGTCGCCGCCGAAAAAGATCACCAGCAACCCGGAAAAGATCGCGAGTATGACGATGCCGTTCGAAAACACGAGTCGATCACCGCGATTCGCCAACTGCCGCGGCAGAAATCGATCGCGAGCGAGCAAGCTCGACAGCCGCGGGAAATCCGCAAACGCCGTATTCGCCGCGAGGACGAGTATGGCCGCGGTCGATGCCTGAACCACGTAGTAGAACCAGCCAAACGATCCCGTGAACATGATGCGCGCAAACTGCGAGATCACAGTTTCGTCATGCCGCGGATGGACGTGATAGAGATAGGCCATGACGCTCGTTCCGAGAAACATCGTGGTCAACAAAATCGCCATCCACACGAGTGTCGTCGCGGCGTTGCGCGCCTCCGGTCTCTTGAACGCCTGAACGCCGTTGGAGATGGCTTCAATCCCCGTCAACGCCGCGCAGCCATTTGAAAACGCACCGAGCAAGAGGAAGAGCGTTAACGGTTGCAGACTGTAACCCTCGGCTGTCTTGAGCTCCTCCTGCGTCGGAACCGGCGCCGCGCCGCCATGAATAAAATAGTGAAACAGGCCAAAGACAATCATGAACAGAAAACTGACGACGAACGCGTATGTCGGCGTCGCGAACAACGCGCCCGACTCGCGCACGCCGCGGAGGTTCGCGATTGCGATGAAACCGATAAAGACCAGGCACAACGCTACCTTGTGATCATTAAGCCATGCGTACTGCGTCCCCTGAACTGCCGACGTGATCGCCGCGACACCCGCCGCGATCGACACTGACACAGTCAACACGTAGTCGACCAGCAACGACGCGCCGGCGATGAGCCCCGGCGTTGTTCCGAGGTTCTCCTTCGCGACGATGTACGCACCGCCTCCGGAGGGATACGCGTGGATGGTCTGGCGATAACTGGTTGCGACGATCGCCAGCAGCACCGCGATGGCAATCGACACCGGAACGATATAAGTGAACGACGCGCCACCGCTCGCACCGGCAGCGACAGCCAGGACCAGAAGACTCTCTTCAGTCGCGTACGCCGTGGAAGAGAGAGCGTCCGAAGAGAACACCGCGAGCGCAGTCTTCTTCGTAAGCCGCTCGTGAACGGCTTGCGTTGTTCTCAGTGCTTTTCCTACAAGTAACCTTTTGATCGCTGTCGCCATGGTCTAAGTTTTCCCTCGGTCTACTTTCCTTTTGCTGTCTCCCAGCGCGCCGCGACTGGAAGCCGGTCGGGCTCGAGATCGCGCAGCACGAGCCGTCGCATCGGCGGCACCTTGCCTTCGTTCCACAGAAAGTCGCTCAACAACCGTTGCGCCTGTGCGGTCCAAAAGGAGTTTCCGGCTGCAAGGCGGCGATTCGTCATTCGCTCGACATAGCCGATCACCTCCGAGTCAATCTCGACCAGCACGTCGTGCCGATCGCCCTCAGGGCTGACGACGATGAAGCGGCGCTGGTTCTCGTCGAGCGCCGGGGTTTCGTTATCGTCGACGATGGTGAATCCGTTCATCGTTATCGTCCGAATCAGCGGGTCCGCCGTATCAACACGTCCGAGTGTCTTCGACAACGACTTCGCCAGCGCAGCGCTGACAGCCTTGCGCAACACGTCAGGCGTCATCGGTTTGCGGACAAAATCAGTCGCACCCAACTTCATCGCGTCCACGGCCAGCTCGATCGATGCGTAAGCCGTGGCCATCACGACTCGAACATTCGCGTCGTGCTCTTTCAGTTGACGTAGAGTTTCCAAACCGTCGATACCCGGCATTCTTTGGTCCAACACCACGGCGTCCCAGCGAGTGCCGTCGCCAAAGAGCCGTACTCCCTCCGCGCCGTCCGCGGCTTCTTCGACCTCGTATTCCGCGGCCTCGAGCGTCAAGCGCATCATGCGGCGGATATGTTGTTCGTCATCGATGATCAAAATGCGATTGCTCATGGCTGTTACTTCAAGCTGCGACCGGCAATGTAAATGTGAAGGTCGATCCTTTCTCGGGTTCGGACTGCGCGCTGATCTGTCCGCCGTGCGCTTCGACGATCAGACGGGAGATGGCAAGGCCCAGGCCCGCGCCGCCGGTTGGCGCGCCGGGCACCTGCACAAACTTGTCGAAGACATGCGGGAGATATTCCTGCGGAATGCCGCTTCCCGTGTCGGAAACAGAGACGGCGACGAAGTTTCCACGCGGGAGCGCGCTGACTTTGATCTCGCCTTGTTTTGTGTAACGGATCGCGTTAACAACCAGGTTCGCCAGCACTCGCTCGACCTGCGAACGATCGACCAGCACGTTTGGAAGCTCTACGGGCGCATCGACTTTGAAATCGAGCCCTTTCGCTTCCACCTGCGGCCGCAACTCTCTCGTCGCCGCGCCGATCAGTTCCGTTGTTCTCGCCGGCGCGAGCACCGGTTTGTTTTCGCCTGCTTCGATCCGTGAGAGATCGAGCAAGTCGCGCATCAGCTTATCGAGGCGTTCGCAGTCGTCACGACACGCACTCAGCACTTCAACTTGCTTCTCCGTGAGATCGCCCGCGGCTCGTTCGAGCAGAAGGTAGACGCCCATCTGCACGCTGGTTAACGGCGTGCGCAATTCGTGTGACGCAGTGGCGATGAATTCCGATTTGAGTCGATCGAGCTCGCGCAGGTGAGTGACGTCTTCGAGCAGTGTAACGGCGCCCAGCAGTTGTTTTCCGTGATCGCGCATCGGCGTGGTGCGCAGGCGAAAAGATCTCTCGAGACCGTCGACCGCGAGCGGCAGCACTGATGACATGCCTTCCATTGCCACGGGCTGTTGCGAGTCGAGTGCTTCCGCCACTGCCACCGCAATGCGCTCGTCGCGAGCCACTTCGCCGACGTGCTTACCGGCGTTCTCTGCTTCCGAGCCGAAGATCTCCTCGGCCGCTGGATTTAGTTTGGTCACTCGACCGCCGCTGTCGGTCACGATCACGGGATCGTAAAGAGAGTCGATGGCTGCTTCGGTGGTCTGTTGGGCCACCAGCAGCTTGCCCATGTCGGAGCTGCGCAACTCGCGGATGCGTTCAGCCATGCGGTTGTATTCAGCGGCCAGCAAACCGACTTCGTCTCGCGAACTTACCGCCACGCTGGCATTGAGATCGCCGCCGGCAATGCGGGCGGTGCTCTCGGTGAGTTGGCGCAACGGTTCGACGATCTGTCTTGCGAGCAGGAAGGCGAGACCGATGCCGGCCCCGATCAGGACTCCCGCGATGAGCAGCGTGCGATAGAACCAGAGTTGGGCCACGCCGGCGGCCGCTTCGGCTTTGACGGCCATGGCACGTTGGTTTAGTTGCAGCAGGTGCTCGCAGGCAGCGCGAAGCTTGTTGAATTGCGGTTCGAGTTGAGTGAAATAGTCGTTCCGAACGGAGGCGTCGTCGCCGGCGTTGGTTGCGTTTGCGACGAAGGCATCGAACCGCTGGTAGTAGACGTCTCGGGCTTGCCGGATGGACTGTATCGCTTCAGGTTCGCCAGTCTCAGTGATGTTGTTCGCGGCTTTGTCGAAGTTGACGTCGAATCGTCGACGATGTTCGCGGAGCTGCGTAAGGGCTTTTTCCCGCGCGCCGATCAGCAGGAAGAGCGCGGTCGAGTCCTGTCGCTCGAGGCTTTCCTTCATCTCCTGGGCGGCGACGACCGAATCGTAATTCTCAGAGATGATGCGGCGCGACACTTTCCCCATGTCGTGCAGACGCCATGCGCTCCACGCGCCGAGCAATACGAGCGCGGCGATGAAGATTGCATATCCCGTTAGCAGCTTGGCCCTAAGCCCCATTGTTTTCTTCAGGACCACGGATTTGATCAATGGGCACGACCTGCACAGTCGCGTCACGCACCTCATCGAGGAACCGGTTGATCACTGATCCGTTCAGCAGGATGTCCCAGCGCGACCGCGCGGTCTGGCCGAAGATGACGTGCGTGATTCCTTCACGGCGCGCGAAGTCGATCAACGCGTCCGCCACGCGGCGCGCTTTTAGTTTCACCACTTTCGCGCCGAGCTCTTGCGCGAACTGGATGTTCTCCTGTAGCGCGGCGTAATCCTCAGGCTTGATGCGCCCCATCTCTTCACGCGGAGTCTCGACATAAACGGCGAACCAGTCAGACGCGAGGCGTCCTGCGATCCGTGAACCCGTGCGCAGCAACTTCCTCGCGCTGCCTCGCGAAGCCATCGCCACCATCACTTTTTCGGGAATCAAAGCGCGCTCGAGACCTTCGCGCGTGCGATAGTCGTGCGCCTTCGAGGCCTGGTCCTGGGCCACCTGCCGTAACGCCAATTCCCTGAGTGCTGATAGATTTCCTTTACGAAAGAAGTTGTTGAGCGACTGCTCGATCTTCTCGACGCCGTAGATCTTTCCCTGGCGAAGGCGCGTGCGAAGCGTGTCGACCGAAACGTCGACGTTCACCACCTCGTCGGCGAGGCGGAAGAAGTGATCGGGAACAGTCTCGCGCACACGCACGCCGGTGGCACGAGCGACCACGTCATTCAACGATTCGATGTGCTGAATGTTGACGGCCGTGATGACGGAGACGCCGTGGTGCAGCAGCTCAAGAACATCTTCGTAACGTTTGCGGTTTCGCGATCCGGGAACGTCCGTATGGGCCAACTCATCGACAACAGCCACTTGCGGACGCCGAGCTATCACCGCGTCGAGATCCATTTCCTCCAGCGTGACGCCGCGGTATTCGACTGCGCGCATAGGAACGCGCTCGAGCCCTTCAGCCAGTGCGGCGGTTTCAGCTCGACCGTGAGTTTCGAGCACCGCGATCACGATGTCGACGCCCTGCCGCCGCAGAGCCTGCGCGTCCTGGAGCATCTGCCACGTCTTGCCAACACCGGGCGCAGCGCCGATATAAACGCGCAGCGTAGGCTTGTCGCCATCTTTTAGCTTGGCGAGCAGTGCCTCCGGTGATGGTTTCTTCAGCCCGATGGCCATATGCATAAAAACCGTTAAGGCGCCCTCGGTCTCTTGTTGTCAGTGGTCGGCCACTGTTAAAAAGATGTTTCCCGCAAAGGCGCAAAGCCGCAAAGGAAACAGCGTTTTGTCGTCTTCTCTTGGCGACTTTGCGCCTTTGCGGGAGGTCTAATTCAAACTGGCCCTACCCTTCTTGTCGAGATCCAGATTCAGTTCGAGCACGTTCACTCGCGGTTCGCCGAGAAACCCAAACTGACGTCCTTCCGTGTGCGTCTTAACAATCTCCCGCAGCTCGGATTCACTCAGGCCGCGCTCGCGCGCGACTCGTGGAACCTGAAACTCAGCGGCCGCGAGCGAAATGTGCGGATCGAGCCCGGAAGCCGACGTCGTTACGAGATCGATCGGCACCGGACGGCCGGGGTTCTCCGCCTGCAGCCGTTCGACGTCCGCTTTAACGCGAGCGATCAGTTTCTGATTGGTTGGGCCAAGGTTCGATCCTGAAGATGCGCCGGCGTCGTACCCGTTCGTGCCGGCGGCCGAAGGACGCGGACGAAAGTATCCGGGCGATGAAAACGGCTGCCCGATCAGACGAGACCCGATCAACGTTCCATCACCTCGCCGGATCAGTTGACCATTTGCCTGTTCGGGAAAGATCACTTGCGCGAGACCGGTCACCGCGAGCGGATAGACCAGGCCCAGCAGCACGGTGGTAACGATCGTCATCAAAATTGCCGTGGTTAAGTTCTTCATAATTACGCCAACCCGAGCGCATGAATCACTACGTCGATGATCTTGATCCCGATGAACGGCACGACGATTCCGCCGGCGCCGTAAATCAACAGATTGCGTCGCAGCAACGCGGCCGCGCTCATCGGCCGGTACTTCACTCCGCGTAACGCGAGCGGTATCAACGCGACAATGATCAGCGCGTTGAAGATCACGGCCGACAGAATTGCCGACTGCGGAGTTCGCAATCCCATGATGTTCAGCGCGTTCAGTACTGGAAACGCCACGGCGAACATGGCGGGAATGATCGCGAAGTACTTCGCCACGTCGTTGGCGATCGAAAATGTCGTCAGCGCGCCGCGAGTCATCAACAACTGTTTTCCGATCTCGACGATCTCGATCAGCTTCGTCGGATTGCTGTCGAGGTCGACCATGTTTCCGGCTTCTTTCGCAGCTTGAGTTCCCGTGTTCATTGCGACGCCGACGTCAGCCTGGGCCAACGCGGGCGCGTCGTTCGTGCCGTCGCCCGTCATCGCGACCAGTTTTCCGCCCGCTTGTTCGCGTTTGATCAGCGCCATCTTGTCTTCGGGTGTTGCTTCGGCGAGAAAGTCGTCGACTCCCGCTTCGCGCGCGATCGTCGCGGCCGTCATCGGGTTGTCGCCGGTGATCATCACCGTCCTGATGCCCATCTGGCGCATCTGATTGAAGCGTTCGATCATTCCGCCTTTGATGATGTCTTTGAGGTGAATGACGCCGAGCGCCATGCGGTCCTCGGCGACGACCAGCGGCGTGCCGCCCGCGCGCGAAATATCGTGGACGATGCTCTCCAGCTCGCGCGGAACGTTCCTGCCCATTCCATTCAGATACTTTGCGATTGCGTCCGCCGCGCCCTTGCGAACTTCACGGCCGTCGAAATCGACGCCCGACATCCGTGTTTGCGCGGTAAAAGGAATGAAGTGAGCTTCATGCGGCGACAACTCGCGCCCGCGCAGCCCGTACTTCTCTTTTGCAAGGACGACGATCGATCGGCCTTCGGGAGTTTCATCCGCGAGCGACGACAACTGCGCGGCTTCGGCGAGCTCCGTTTCGTCCACGCCCGGCAGCGGAATAAACGCGGTCGCCTGTCGATTGCCGAGCGTGATCGTTCCCGTCTTGTCGAGCAGCAACGTGTTCACGTCGCCAGCGGCTTCGACGGCGCGTCCCGACATCGCGAGCACGTTGTGCTGGATCAGCCGGTCCATGCCCGCGATTCCTATCGCGGAGAGCAGACCGCCGATCGTCGTTGGGATCAGACAGACGAGCAGCGACACGAGCACAAAGATCGTTTGCGGCGCGCCCGAGTAGACGGCGAACGGTTGCAGTGTTACGACTGCGAGCAGGAAGACGATGGTCAGTCCGGCGAGCAGAATGTTCAGCGCGATCTCGTTTGGCGTCTTCTGACGCTCCGCGCCTTCGACGAGCGCGATCATGCGATCGATGAAAGTCTCGCCCGGGTTCGAAGTGATCCTGACCTTGATCTGGTCCGAAAGAACGCGCGTGCCGCCGGTGACCGCCGACCGATCGCCGCCTGCCTCGCGAATGACCGGCGCACTTTCACCCGTGATCGCCGACTCGTCGACAGATGCGACGCCTTCGATGATCTCTCCGTCGCCGGGGATGAACTCGCCCGCGAAAACAATTACGACGTTATCCTTGCGCAACTGCGGCGCGGGCACATCTTCAGTTAACGTCCCCGACACGACGCGATGCGCGATCGTTTCAGTCTTTGACTTGCGAAGATTGTCGGCCTGCGCTTTTCCACGTCCTTCCGCCATTGCCTCCGCAAAGTTGGCGAACAGAACCGTGAACCAAAGCCAGAGCGTGATCTGAAGCTCGAAGCCTGTGAATCCGCGTACCAATTGCAGCGTCGTCAAAACACTGCCCACCTCGACCACGAACATGACGGGATTGCCCATCATCTTCCGCGGATTCAGTTTGATGAACGAATCCAGGATCGCTCGCTTAACAATTTTTCGGTTCCAAATCACCATGTCTTTGCATTCATCAATAAGTGTTCGACGATTGGCCCAAGACTCAGCACCGGAAAGAACGTCAGCGCGCCGACGATGACGATGACGCTCACAAGCAGCGTCGCGAACAGCGGAGTCGTGACGGGAAACGTCCCGACGGACGGCGGCACGGTTTTCTTGCGCGCGAGATTGCCGGCGATTGCCAGCATCGGGATGATCATGAAGAACCGGCCCACGAGCATCGCGAGTCCGATCGTCGTGTTGTACCAGAGCGTGTTGGCCGAGATTCCAGCGAAGGCGGAGCCGTTGTTGCCGGTGCCCGAGGTGAACGCGTAAAGCATTTCGCTCAGACCATGCGGTCCGGGATTGTTCAGTTGCGATGTGCCAAACGACGGCGAAACAGCGGAGATCGCGGTGAAGACCAGAATCACGAGCGGAAACACCAGCACGACGAGCATCGCCATCTTCACGTCGTACGATTCGATCTTCTTGCCGAGATACTCGGGCGTCCGCCCAACCATCAACCCGGCGATAAACACTGACAGGATGATGAAGATCAGGATGCCGTAGAGCCCGGCGCCTACACCGCCGAACACAACCTCGCTCAACATGATGTTTGCGAGCGGGATCATCCCGCCGAGAGGAGTGAATGAGTCGTGCATCGAATTGACGGCGCCGCACGACGCATCAGTCGTGACCGTCGCGAAGAGCGCGCTGTTGGCGATGCCGAAACGAACCTCCTTGCCTTCCATGTTGCCACCCGATTGCAGGGCGTTGACCGTTTGGTCCGTTCCGGCGAGCAGCGGATTTCCTCTGGCCTCGCTCCAGTAGGTAACGACGACGCCCGCCAGGAAGAGCACGGCCATCGCAGCCCACACGGCCCAGCCATGTCGTGGCGTACGCGTCATGCGTCCGAGGGTGTAAGTAAGACCGGCGGAGATGGCGAAGATTGAAAACAGCGCGATCAGGTTTG
>DASURS010000023.1:0-22191 GCA_036279935.1 Pyrinomonadaceae bacterium | reverse complement strand
TCAAGAGCGGGGGCGTTGCCCCCTTCCTGACTTGTTCTTCCGAACCACACCCTGAATCAGGCAGAACTCCACTCGGGCGACCAGAAAACCACAGATTGCGCGGCCCTGCGTAATCTGTGGTATATTCGGTTCGGCGCAAGTTCCAACCCGCGCTAAGTTCTTAAGCCAGCGCTCCTTCCCGCGCAAAGAGCCCCAAAAACCACCGCTTCCAAGTCCCCGAAAGGGTTCACTACGTTTCCATGGCGCTGAAAATTGACGATCTGCTGAAAATTGCCTGCGGCCATGCCGCTTCGGACCTGCACCTGAAGGTCGGCGCTTTTCCTGTCATGCGTATCGGCGGCGAGCTTCATCCGATCGCCGACGCGCCGCGATTGAAGCCGGAAGACACGCTAGACATGGCGTTTTCGATGATGTCCAACCGGCAGAAGCAGCGGTTCAAAGAGGTCTCGGAAGTCGATATCGGCTACGGCGTCTCCGGGCTGGGCCGTTTTCGCGCCAACATCTTTCAGCAACGCGGCACGGTGAGCATCGTCCTGCGCGTCATTCCCGACCACACGAAGAGCACGGCCCAACTAGGCCTGCCACCCGTGATCGACAAGATCGCCGAAGAACGCCGCGGACTGATTCTCGTCACCGGCGCGACCGGTTCGGGTAAGTCGACGACGCTGGCGGCGATGATCGACACGATCAACTCCACGCGCAGCGGCCACATCGTCACCATCGAAGACCCGATCGAGTTTTTACATCGCGACAAGCAGTCGTTTGTGACGCAACGTGAAGTCGACGTCGACACGCGTTCATTTGCGGAAGCACTGCGCGGCGCGCTGCGTCAGGATCCGGACGTGATCCTCGTCGGCGAAATGCGAGACCACGAAACGATCGAAACGGCATTGACGGCCGCCGAAACGGGCCATCTCGTGCTTTCGACGCTGCACACGCTCGACGCCACCGAAACGATCACGCGTATCGTCTCGTCGTTTCCATCGCATCAACAGAAATCGGTCCGTCTTCAGTTGGCGGGAATTTTAAAGGCCGTCATCTCGATGAGACTCGTGCG
Source organism: Pyrinomonadaceae bacterium (assembly GCA_036279935.1). Classification (GTDB taxonomy): domain Bacteria; phylum Acidobacteriota; class Blastocatellia; order Pyrinomonadales; family Pyrinomonadaceae; genus PSRF01. The sequence continues at coordinate 21,134 of DASURS010000023.1, read as the reverse complement.
CGCCGCCAAAGGACCGGGACGCGTTCCCGCGATCGAAGTGCTCGTCTCGACGGCGTTCATTCGCGATCACATCATCAATGAAGAGAAGACGTACATGATCCGCGAGGCGATCGCGGCGGGAACGTCGCAGTACGGCATGCAGACGTTCGATCAGTCGCTGTTTCACCTGCTCCAGTCGCGCCTCATCACGCAGGAAGAAGCGCTGCACAATGCGACGAACCCGGATGAGTTCAAGATGCGCGTTTCAGGCATCTACTCCAAGGACGACTCGCTGGCGACGCACATGACCACGCCGGCAATCACACCGGCGCCGCAGCCTGCGGCGAACAAAGAACCCGAGCCATTTTTCGTCAAGCACTAATTCACGCGCATGCGGCGCATGACGCGAATGCCCGAGCGCCAGTCTTCGTTGAGATCGAAGCGATACAGCTCGATCTCCGTCGAGATGCAGCGCGCGAGTGTCTGAAAAGAAGGATGCACGCGCAGCGTCGGCGCTACGAGATAGACCAGCGGCGGTTCGTCTTTGATCCGTTTGTCGCCGAAGAGTTTGGCTTTCTCGATGTGCCCGCGACGGCGATGCGCCTCGACGCGACGCCAGTAGTCCGCGCCCTGTAACACGTGCTCGCGATCCGCGGAAGCTTTCAACTCGATCACAACCAAACGTCCATCCTGACGCAGCGCCAGCAAATCGATCGGCCGGATGCCGAGCTTGCCGCTGTGCGCCGTGCGAAACTGCGCGTGCAACGGCGCGATGATCAGGCCGGGATCGAGTTTCGTGATGTCGCGGCGCAACAACGACTCGAGCCACGCTTCAGCGGCAGTGCGATAGAACGCGTGACGATGATCGAGCGTCGTCGCGCAGCGATGTTCGCGCAAGTCGCGCAGCAGCTCCTGCCACTCGCGCCATGAAGAATCGTCGAGCACGCGGCGGCGTGCGGCGTCGATGCCGAACCAGACGCGTTCGGCGCCCAGCAACGAACGGACGCGCGCGAATGGCAGACCGAAGTATCGCAATGTCTCACCGTGACGCGAGTGAACGACGTCGATTGCATCAGGCGCCTCCGCGATGATCGCGCGCGTTCGTTCGCTCAGTGTCGCAGCGGGAACGGGAGGGAAACGAGCCACCTTCCTGGTCCACAGCTCATGTCGCTTTGGGCACTCGATCGGCGACAACTCGCATAGCTCATCGTCGACAACGAAGATCGTGATCACGTCCTGCAGGCTCTCGCGCAACAACGCGACGCGATAGCACAACGGTTTCTCCAATTCCTCTGTGACGATCAACCAGAGCTGTTCGATAAATGGCGGCTTCGTCCGTTCGCGTGTGCGCAGAAACCACAGCAATGCCGACGACAGGAACGCATCGACCGTCGACGGATGGCCGGCGATAACGGGACCGCTGACGGCGATGCGCTCACCTTTCGAACGCAGCAGGATCCTCGCGTAGCGGCCGGGCTGGCCGGGCCTCGTGCCGGGGCTCAAAGCGCACCGTTCGATCGTGATCTTCGGTTGCGATTCGCAGACGAGTTGTGCGATCCGATCGCAACGGACCTGTCGCGCGGCGCGAATCGTGGCGCTGAGGGCGGCCGCTGGAGCACGCGGAACCAGTTCCAGCCGCGGCTGTTTCGCGCCGAACTTCCGTGAAGCGTGCAAGACAATTGTCTGTCCGTTCCAGTGACAATCGAGGATGCGCCACGTCCGGCTCCCTCGTTCGGTCCAACACGACAGCACGAGACGGCCGTGCGAGACAGCGACGTCGATTTCCGATCGCCGTAGCGAGTGCGATTCGCCGTCACTCGAGACGAAAAACCATTCAGCGTGTTGCCGAAGAAGCGAAGAGATCTGTTGCAGCGTGGCGTGAGGATCCACAGATTATCACCATGAAAATTTGGTAGTGTCTTAGTTTGAAATATTCTCTGCGTATCTCAGCGCTCTTCCGCGTCTCTGCGGTAAATGTCGAGTAAAAGCAGTAACCGCAGAGCCGCAAAGGGAACGCAGAGAATCGCAGAGGAAAATAAGACACCACCGAAAATTGAACTGTTTCGTCGTTACTTCTACCCTGTGCTACCATTTTTGGTCAATGAAGAACGTCTACATTTCAGGGACAGTACGAACGCCGATCGGCCGCTTTGGCGGCACACTCGCATCGTGGTCGGCGGCGGATTTGGGTGTCGCGGTCGCGAAGGAAAGCCTGCGCCGAGCGGGTATCAACCCGGATCAAATCAAGGAATCAATCTGGGGTTGTGCGCGCCAGGCAGGCGGTGGCCCAAACGTCGCGCGGCAGATAACTTTTCGCGCCGGAGTGCCGGAAACTGTGCCTGCTTACACTGTCAACCAGGCGTGTGGTTCCGGTCTCAAGGCAATCATTCTCGCGGCGCAGGAGATCATGTTGGACCGCGCCGACGCCGTGCTCGCCGGCGGAACGGAAAGCATGTCGCGCGTGCCGTACTTCGCGGAAGGCGCGCGTTGGGGCATGCGCATGGGCAACATGCAACTCGTCGACGGCATGTATCGCGACGGTTTCAGCGATCCGTTGTCGAAACTCGTCATGGGTGAGACCGCTGAGAACCTCGCGCGCCAATACGAGATCTCGCGAACCGAACAGGACGAGTTCGCGCTCCGTTCACAACAGCGAGCACAAGCAGCAATCGAGTCGGGCAGGTTCGACGACGAAGTGATGCCGCTCGAGCTCGAAGGACGCAAAGGCGAAAAGAAAACGTTCGCGCGTGACGAACACTACCGCGCCGGAACAACGCTTCAGGATCTCGCGAAACTGCCGCCGGTCTTCTCGAAAGACGGCAGCGTAACTGCCGGAAACTCTTCCGGGATCACCGACGGCGCCGCGGCGCTCGTCGTGCTCAGCGAAGACGGCGTCAAACGATCCGGCGTCACACCGCAGGCGCGAATCGTCGATTACGAGATCACCGGCGTTGCGCCTGAGATTATGGGTATTGGACCAGTGCCCGCCGTCCGCGCATTGCTCGCGCGCCGGCAACTCACCATCGAACAGATCGATCTCATCGAACTCAACGAAGCGTTCGCCGCCCAGGTGATCGCCTGCGATCGTGAACTCCGTTTTCCCGCCGAACGCTTGAACGCCAACGGCGGAGCGATCGCGTTGGGCCATCCGATCGGCTGCACCGGCGTTCGCATCACCACGACGCTGCTCCACGAAATGCAGAAGCGACAGGCGAAACTCGGCCTCGCGACGCTCTGCGTGAGCGGCGGAATGGGCCTCGCGCTGTTGCTGGAACGAGTATGAATCGGGCGCGCGCTCGCAGCTGCGCGTTCTGCATCCTGTTTGTAGTCGCGTCCACTTCGTGCCGGGTTACGAACGAACCCGTCAAAAACAGCAACGCTTCTCCGGAACCCATCGTCTCCACGACGCCACCGTTTCAAACAAGAGAACCGGATCGATATCAGGCGACAAGGACGCTCACCGTCGTCACCCCGAACAGCGAAACGACAGTGACTAAAACGCTGATCGCGCGCGATGGCCCACTGCGTCGCGAGGAGTCGGAAGGCATCGTCTATCTGGATTTGCCGGAAGGCAAATTTGTTCTGTTGCCGGATCGGCAAGTCTATGCGGCAGTCACTGCCGAAGATCATCTCGAACCGGAAGAGGATGAGACGTCTCCCGATCGTCTATTACACACAGACCCGATCACCACGACGTATCAGGCACTCGGAAGCGAAGCCGTCGGCGGGCACAACGCGAACAAGTACCGGATCGTTGTTAACAATTCGGCCGCCGAAAACGTCACCCAGAATGAGACGTTGATGTGGATCGATGAAACATTGAAGATGCCGGTCAAATCCGAGACAAAATCCGCCGGCGGCGCGCGCACCACGATGGAGCTCACCGGCATCACGCTCGACGCCGACAAACAACTTTTTCAAATACCAGCCAACTATGAAAAGATCGGGTTTCGCGATATTTGGAAGCAACTCAGGAGCGCCGGTTTGAATCCCTGAGTTTCGTTTTAAAGAAAGGCCTTTGAATGAAAACAAGATTTCCTCGCGCAGGCGCGCTCAACTTCGCATTTGTCTTTGTTGCAGTTCTCGGACTGCTGCCATCGCATGCAACAGCGCAACAGGCGCGCAATCGCAACGCAGCCGCGGCCGGCAGCCTGATGGCATCGCTGCCCGCTTCTGACGCGGTGGCCCAGGTCAGGGTCAAACAACTCTTCAGCGACGCGATACCGCGCATCCTCGCAAACAATCCGGCTCGGCTCGCGCAGGTCAACGCCTCCGTCGAAGAGTTCAAGACTCGCACCGGTCTCGACGCGCGCATGTTCGATCAGATCGCGCTCGGCGCTAAGTTCACTTACCCCGGCGAGGGGATCACGAAAGTGCAAACAGTCGCGCTGGCGAGAGGTTCGTTCAGTGCGGCGGCGATGGTTGCCGCCGGACGCGTGGCCGCGAATGGTAAGTATCGCGAAGAGAAGTATGAGGGCAAGACGATCTACGTCTTCACGCTCGACGAAACCATCCGGCTGCTCGGCGTCTTTGATTTCAGAATCACCGAACTTGCCGCGGCACCGCTCGACGGGAACACTCTCGCGCTCGGCGACATCGCGGGCGTTCGGTCGGTCATCGACGTCAGCCGCACCGGCCGCCGCGCCAACGCCGATCTGATCGCGTTGGCGAGCCGCGATCCAAACGCCGTCATCGGCTTCGGCGCGAACATGTCGGAACAGTTGATCAGCAACATCGATATCGGCAACGCGCCGATCGCAGCGGATCTGGCGAAGCTGCGGCAGGTTTACGGTTCTGTCGGCACAACCGAGAAGGACCTCTCACTGTTTCTCGCCGCGCGCGCAGTTAACGCGGAAGCAGCGAAGAGCCTCGGCGATACGATCGAAGGACTGAAACAGTTTGGCGCGCTGCTCGTGGGCCGTTTATCGGGAGCGCGAGGAGCGCTGGCGAAGAGCGCGTTGACGAACCTGACGATCGTCACCAACGCAAATGAGTTGCAGATCAGAACAGTGGTCCCACAAGCCGATGTAGGACCGCTGATGGGTAACTAATGCGGGTTGGCTTACCCTTCTCCCGGGAAATTCAATCCACCAGGTAGACCGGGAAGGGGCTGGGCCGCCGGCTCAGCCTCATCCAAACGCTTCAGCACATCGTCGTAGATCTTGATCTTCGACTCACGCTTCATCCGCTCCTGCACCGCGGTGATGTAGTCTTCGAACACCTGCGCCTGGCGATCTCTCAACATCGTCATCTTGATTCGATCGCGTTCCGAGTTGAACGTCGCCATGTTGGCGTTCTCTCGCTTGACGAGGCCGAGGATGACCCACTTGTCGTCCAACCTGATCGGCGTCTTAGTGATCTCGCCTTCCTTCAGGTTGTAGATAGCGTCGTCGAGGATGTCGCTCGCGCCGGCTTTACCGAGCGTCGACTCACGCTTGAATCCTTCTTCGAGCCCTGAATCAAATCCTTCGCGCTCGCCCGCGGCCTTCAGGTCGCCTGGGCCACTCAACGAAGCGATCAGGTCTTTGGCTTTCTGTTCGATCTGTTCCTTCGCGCGCTGCTGTTTGAGCGCGTCGGCGACTTTGGTCTTAACTTCGTCGAACTCAGGAATGCGCGGTTCTTTTTTATCGAGCAGCATCGGGACGGCGAAACCGTCCTTGATGCCGGTGACTTCGCCGACGTCGTTGGGATTATTGAGTGGGACCAGCGATCCTTCGAACTGCTGGTTCACGCCCACGTTCGGCACGTCGTCGCCCGGTTTGATGTACGCCGTCTCACGAACCATGTCCGCGGGCGCCATGTTCGCTTCCGCCGCAAACTCCTGGGCCACCTTCTGCGGATCCTTCGTCTCTTTCAAACGGTTGTGGACTTTCTGTGCGAGCTGGAAAGCGATTCCATAGCCACGCCGGTTGCGCAACGAAACGAGAATCTCCTGCTTTGCCTGTTCGAAGGTCTTGGGAACTGAGTCGCCGCGACGCAGGATGTACCAGTTGTTGTTGTAGCGAATGGGAATGTCGAAAACCTCGCCGACGTGCATGTCGACGGCGCGATCGTAGAGGCCGTGCGGCTTGTTCGGGTTCTTCTTGAATGGCGCTGTTAGGAACCCGCCGTTTCTCGCCGTTGCGGGATCTTCCGAATATCCTTTGGCTGCTTCAGCGAACGCCTGCTCCGTCGCGTCGCCTTTCGCGTCACGCAACTTGGCGATCAGGTCTTTCGCTTTCTGCTCTACCTGCGCATCCAGATCCTGGCGTGCGACCTTCAACATGATCTGCTGGATCTTGATGCCCGCTTCCTTGAATTTCGGATCGAGCTGATCGTACTCGGCTTTCAGATCGGCGTCGGAGATCTGTAACTTGGAACCGGCCTTGTCAGTGTTGATGAAGAGGTAACGGACTTTCTTCTGCGGCTCGAGAAAACGATAGTCAGTCTTGTGACTCTCGAAATAGCTGCGCAACTCTTCGTCACTCGGCTGAATCTTGGCGGCGAGCTTGTCGGTCGTTAACGAAATGTAGCTGACGTTGAACGACGAATTGCGGCGCCGGAACTCTTCTTCGACTTCTTCGTCGGAGACGTTGACGCTGGCGCTGAGAAAGGCCCTCAGTTTCTGCTGCGAGATGTCGGCGCGCGTGTCGTTCTCAAACTTCTCGACGTCGCCGTACTCGGCCGTAATCGACTGCTTGTACTTCTCGACGTCCAACTCGCCCGACGCATTCTTATATTGCGCACGAATCTTCTCCGCCACTTCGGCATTGCTCGCGGCGAGTCCCAGTCGCTCCGCTTCCTGCATGATGACGTACTTGCTGATCAAGCCGTCGAGGAACTGGCGGTTGCCAAACTGGCCGAACATGCGGCCGCCGGTCAGCCGCATGTAGTTTTCCTTCACCCGCGCGAGGTCGGCTACGGTGATGGTCTGCGATCCGACCTTAGCCACCACTTCCGTATTGCGTGATGGATCGAGGTTGCTGGCGGTGCGGCCCGGAGCGTAGAAAAAGATCAAGCTCACCGCCATCAGGACGGCAAACCCGAGTATGACGATATTGCGGGTTCGTTCGAGTTTTCCGAGTTGTTTAAGCATTGGTTGAGTACCTTTCAGCGAAACGCGGATTTTACGGGAGACGAAGGAACGCCTGCAACTCTCAGCGCGATGTGGGAGTTATCTGAGACACGGATCACGCTGATTGCTCAGAGCCTGATTCAAATGCTATTTTAACTTTCTGCATGGATGCAATCGGCGGCTCAACGGGCTTATGGATAGGGTTCAGTGTATTTATTTTGACCATGTTGAGCCTAGACCTCGGGCTCTTCAACCGTAAAGCTCACACGATTAAGTACAAGGAAGCGTGGATCTGGAGTGGCGTTTGGGTCACTCTGGCGATGCTGTTTGCCGCGCTCGTGTTTCACAACCAGGGCTCGACGCGCGGCCTCGAGTTTCTCACCGGCTACCTGATCGAGTTATCGCTCTCAGTCGACAACCTGTTCGTCTTCCTGCTGATCTTTTCATACTTCAAAGTCCCGTCGCAGTTTCAGCACCGCGTGCTGTTCTGGGGCGTGATGGGGGCGCTGGTGATGCGCCTGACGATGATCTTCGTCGGCGCGGCGCTGATAAATCGTTTTCACTGGATCATCTACATCTTCGGCGCCTTCCTCGTTTACACGGGCATCAAGATGTTTCGGCAGGAGGAAGTCGAAATCCATCCCGACCAGAACCCGCTGGTCAGACTCGTCACGCGGTTTCTTCCGATCTCGAGGTCGTACGAGGACGAAAAGTTCTTCACGACGACGAACGGAAAACGCACCGGCACGCTGCTTCTGCTGGTGCTGATGGTCGTGGAGGTTACCGACCTCGTTTTCGCCGTCGACTCGATTCCGGCGATTTTCGCGATCACGACGAACACCTTCATCGTCTACACGTCCAACGTTTTCGCGATTCTCGGGCTGCGCTCGATGTACTTTCTGCTGGCCGGCGTCGTCGAGAAGTTTCGTTACCTGCGTTATGGTCTGGCGATTGTCCTCACTTTTATCGGCATCAAGATGCTGATCGTGGCCATCGGCTATCACATCCCGATCTGGTTTTCGCTCGTCTTTGTCGCCACGGTGCTGCTGGGGTCGGTGATCGCGTCCCTGCTGTTCGCCAAAGACGATGAACCGAGAATCGAGGTCGATCTGCCGCCGGATTTCGGCCTCGTGGAGGAGGATTCGAGCGACCCCCCACCAAAAAACGAAGAAAAAGAGCCACGGATTTCCGGGTACAGCCGAAATTAGGCGAGTAATCAGTGATAAACGTGCTTGAACAGTGTCTCTCTGTGTGCTAAATTCCGAGTCGGGTAGTGTTGCTGCCAGGAAAAACCGGGGTTTTTCGCCCCGCCGACACATTTCAGGACTCACATCGTCAAACGTGCGGCCCGGTTAGCGCCTTAAAACCGCACACGATCTCAAATTTAGGCCCCTTCCAAGTCGATTATTCAATGGTTGCGAATAGAACCAGTCGCTTTGCTTTTGATTGGTGGATTATTCAGAAGCGCTTTGTCTATCTGGTAATCGCCTTATTTCTGCTCTGCGGCCTCGCCGTCGGAGCGGTAATTTACGTCAAAAAGTACGGAAATCCGTTCGGAAGCCTGGCAGAGCTGAAGCAGCCGTCAGGCGCCCGGTTCGTGTCGTTTGAAGGCGACGTCCGGGTGATACGCGCTGCGACGAGGGAGATCATCGCCGCCAACGCCGATACCGAGTTGTATCCGGGCGACACCGTTCAGACGCAGGCCAGCGGCCGTGCCCGCATCGGTCTCGCGGACGGATCGACCCTGCTGGTCAAACCGAACAGCACGATCATCGTCCGCGACAACGCCAAGGGCGACGACGGCAAGCGAACGAATGTCCACGTCGTCGTCGACAGCGGTCAACTGTCGGTCCGGACCGAACAACAGGCGGACGGCACGACGAACGTCGTCGAAACGCCCAAAACGAAGAACACGATGGGCCAGCAGACCAACGCGAGTTTCGGCGTGAACCCGGAAGGTACTGAAGAAATTCGCGTCACCACTGGTGAGATCGAGACGACGAACAGCGCCGGCGACAAGGCTTCAATCCGCGGCGGCGAGTACGTTTCGGTCAACAACTCCGGCCGTCTTTCACCCGCGCAAAAGCTGCTCGATGTGCCGCAACTGGCGCAACCGCACGATCTCGAAAAGGTTTTCGTGGGATCGAACGGCGCCGCCAGCGTCGCTTTGAAATGGCAACGGCCGCAGTCGGGCACGCCCGCTTTTTACCGCGTCGAAGTTGCGACTTCGCCGTTCTTCGTAACTGACGGAAAGGTGATCGAGCGCGACCAGTTGGTGGCGACGGAGCTTGGCGCGAGCGATCTGCGTCCTGGTGTTTACTTCTGGCGAGTGCGGGCGACAGCGTCGAGCGGCCAGGTCAGCGACTGGAGCGATCCGCTCAAGTTCATCGTCGCGACGCGCGGCACGGGCTCGCAGGTGTCCGTCGCAAGTCTTTCAGCCGAGCTTCTCGGCGGAAATCTATATCTCGTTCGCGGCCGCGCTGAGCCGGGAACGACGATTCGCGTCGGCGACCGCGAAACGATCGTCGCCGCTGACGGGTCTTTCCAGATCCAAATCGCGGCTGCGCGAACGACGCGTGAAGTCACGGTCGAAGCGCAGGATCCGCAGGGAAACAGCAGCCAGTACAAAGTGTCGCTTTCCGGTCGCGCCGGCCGCGGCGCTTGAGGACCAGCGGAGCATGTCGAGTCACGTAATCCTATTGACGGACGCTCATGAAGCACCAGCCTACGATTTGATCGAGGCGCTGCGTGCCGCTGGTGTGAAGACGCTGATCGAAGGTCTTCGCGAAGTGGAAGTGGAAGTCGCGCTGGCGCAGCAACAAAAGGGACACGCTTCAACGGACTCCGAAATTCCGCCGCCGCTGGCAGTGCTTTACGAAGTGGTGCCCGGAGCGGACATGGTCGAACTGCACACGGCGATCGATCATGCACGCGCGTTTTGGCCGGGAGCGCCGCTGGTCGCCTGCCGCCGGCACACGAACGGTTATCAAAGTCTGAATCTTCGCAGCCTCGACAGCGCGACACTGAAACGACTCGGTTTCGTCGCCATCGCCGACAAATCGGCGCAACTTCCCGCGCTGCTGCGCGAAATAGAAGCGCACGGCACAACTGAGCTGCGTATCACCTCAGAACCTATCGAAGAACCGGTCGAAACTGGTTCTTCCTCGCTTCCGTCGAAGATCAAAATCAATCAGTTGCGCGCCGCTTTCGATCTTGTCGCGTCGCTGCACTTCATCAGCGATCAGAGCGGCGCGGCGAACAGCGCGCTCGCCGGGCTTGAACGGCTGGTCAAAGCCGATCGCTGGGCCATCTATCTCTTCTCCGAAACGAAAGGAGTCGAGACCTCGCGGCTCGAAGCCGTCGCCGTCAGAAACCCCGGACAGCCGAGCAGCATCAAGAGCGAAGAAGAGTGGCGGCGCAGGTTGACGGGCGAGTTGGAGCTGCCGTTGGGCTCCGAAACCAGGGCGGCGAAACGCGCAGCGGCGGGAATGGGAATCATCAAGAAGAAGGAGCGCGGACAGTTTATCGTCGCCGTTCCGTTGATCTGCGGCGAGCGAATACTCGGCGTGCTCGAAGGAATTCGCCAGGGCTCCGGCTCACGCGCGTTCAAGAAGGCCGAGGTCGCGCTGCTCGATTCGCTGTCGCTGCCTATAGCTTCCGCGCTTGCGAACGCGGTTCGCATTGCCGAAGCCGAACGTCTCTCCCAAACCGACGATCTCACCAAACTTCACAACGCGCGTTACCTGCGGCAGTTCCTGCTGAACGAGATCCGCCGCGCGCGTCGTTACGGATCGAGCGTGGCGGCGTTGTTCCTCGATCTCGACGACTTCAAACGCGTCAACGACGAACACGGACATCTCGTCGGCTCGCACGTGCTGATGGAAATGGCTGCCGTGATCCTCTCGTCGATCCGCGACACGGACGCCGTCGCGCGTTACGGCGGCGATGAGTTCGTGATTGTCCTTCCCGACACTGGAACCGAGCTGGCGGGCCAGGTGGCCGAACGCATTCGCCACAAGATCCGCACGCATGTGTTCACCGGCGGAAGGCGTTTGCAGCTTGCGATGACGGCGAGTTTTGGCGTCGCCGCGTTTCCGAAGCATGCTTCGTCGCCGCAACAGCTCATCGCGTGTGCCGACACCGCGATGTACGAAGCGAAGGCCGCAAACAAAAACTGCGTCCGCTTCGCCGCCGACCTGGCCACTTCCCCCGAGCCTGCTGTCGAATTAGTCAATGTAAACACGGATCTGGATGAATCTGGCTTAACTCAATCCTTGTAATCCGTGTTACAGTTGCCCGTTTAATGGTTTCGCGTAGTTCGAAATCTACCCCTCCACGGAAGTGAATAAACTCTAGTGGCCTTTAAATCTATCTTTAGTCTGTTTTCAAGCGACCTTGCTATCGACCTTGGGACGGCGAACACACTGGTTTATGCAAAGGGACGCGGCATCGTCGTGTCGGAACCCTCAATAGTCGCAATTAATAAAGTAACTAATCAGGTCGAAGCTGTGGGGCGCGACGCCAAAGATATGTTGGGCCGAACTCCCGGAAACATCGTCGCCATTCGGCCCATGAAAGATGGCGTGATCGCCAACTTCGAAGTCACCGAAAAGATGCTTCAGCACTTCATCCGCAAGGCCCACAACGGAAAGACGTGGGTCAGTCCGCGAGTCGTGATCGGCATTCCGTCAGAGATCACGCAGGTCGAACGCCGCGCAGTTGAAGACTCCGCGTATCGGGCCAAGGCTTCCGAAGTCTACCTCGTCGAAGAAGCGATGGCCGCGGCGATCGGCGCCGGACTGCCGATCACCGAACCGCACGGCAACATGGTCGTTGACATCGGCGGCGGTACGACTGACATCGCAGTGATCAGTTTGAGCGGTATCGTTTACTCGCGCGCTGTGCGCGTCGCGGGCAACGAGATGGACGAGGCAATCATTCAGTACATCAAGAGGAAGTACAACCTCCTGATCGGCGAACGGACCGCGGAAGCGATCAAGATCGAGCTCGGCTCTGCGTATCCACTCGACGAGCCGCTGTCGTACGAAGTGCGCGGCCGCAACCTCATCGAAGGAATCCCGAAGACGATCACGATCACCGACGAAGAGGTGCGCGAAGCGCTCGCCGATTCCATCTCGACGATCATCAACGCCGTGCGCGTGGCGCTCGAACGAACGCCGCCTGAGCTGTCGGCGGACATCGTCGAACGCGGCATCGTGCTCACCGGCGGAGGCGCGCTGTTGAAGAACCTCGACAAGCGACTATCGATCGAAACCGGACTGCCGGTGTCTCTCGCTGACGATCCACTGGCGTCGGTCGTGCTGGGGACGGGCAAGATGCTTTCCGATTTCGATCTGCTCAAGCGGGTGAAGTGGGAAAACACGATGACGAGCGGCATGTAAGCCCGGGAAGTTAAAGCGATGGCTTCGGTTCGCACACAAAAAGAGATTCGCCAGCGCGCCCCTCTTTGGCTCATCTCGCTGCTTGTGATCAACCTGGTCGTGATGGCCGTTGACGCTCGCGACGCCGACGGGCAGCAGAAGGTCCTTCGCATCTGGACGCAGACGTTCGCGTCTCCACTGCAAAACGCTTCGTCGAAAGCCTCGAACGCCACCTCCGGCTTCTTCCAACAGATCTGGAATTTCCGCAGCACCGCTTACGAAAACGAGCAGTTGAAGCAGCGGATGGCGGCGCTGGAAACTGAGCTGAATCAGGCGCGCCAGGCAGAAGCCGAAAACCAGCGTCTCAAAGAGCTGCTTAAGCTCAACGAACAGAACGACGTCAAGTCCGTTCCGGCGAGCGTCATTGCACGCGATCCGTCAGTCTGGTTCAACACAATCACGATCAATCGCGGAAGCACTTCCGGCGTCGACGTAAACATGCCGGTCGTGACCGCCGGCGGGATCGTCGGGCGCGTCATTACCGTCAGCCCGTTTGCGGCGCAGGTCATGCTGATCACGGATGAAAAGGCAGGCGCCGGTGCGGTTGTAGGCCAGTTGGGAGAGTCAGGCGCGCTTGGATCCATCCGCGGGCGAGCGGACCTCGGCGTCGGACTGATCGAAATGCGATATGTTTCCGGACTGGAGAAAGTGCAGGTAAACGACACCGTGATGACGACCGGGCAGGATGGCATCTACCCGCCCGGCCTGAACGTGGGACGAGTAGTAGAAGTAAAAAACGGCACTGCCACGCAGGCCCATCAGATTCTCATTCAACCCGGCGCTCAGCTCGACCATTTAGAGGAGGTGGCCGTGCTTCTCTATCGCGCTCCTCAACGTTCTGCCCCCCAAGAGACCCTGCCAAATGTCGATAAGCCCGGGAAGTGAAACGATTGCCGATTGCCAATTGCCGATTGCCAATTTGTCTCGCCGCTTTGCGTGTTTCAGCTATGGTGCGGGTTTCAGATATGGTGCGCGTTTCAGATGTAGCGAGATTGTCGCTGGCGCTCAATCGGCAATCGGCAATCGCCAATCGGCAATGTACTAGCTATGCCGCCGCTTAAGATTGCCGCAGTTCTAATCGTGTCCCTGGCGTTGCAGCTTTCGCTGCGCGCGATCTGGAAACCGCTGATCTATATCGACTTCCCGCTCGTGGTCATCGTCTACATCGCCCTGCAACGCGAGGCGTGGCAGGCGCTGGTCGTGGCCACGCTGGCCGGATTGATCGTCGACGCCCAAAGCGGCGGGCTGATCGGCGCCGGCGGATTTTCCAAGACGCTCACGGCCTACATAATTTACTTCGCCGCCACCAAGGTAAACCTCGAAAATCCGTTATTGCGCATCCCAGTGCTGGCGGCGGCAACGGTGCTCGACTCTCTGATTTACGTCTTCTGGCACCGGGCCTTGCACTATCCCCCGTCGATGCCCTTGATGCAGACCATCTCCTACAAGCTGATCGCCACCACCATCGTCGGCACGCTCGTGCTCTACCTGATCGATTCGCTGGTCGCGGAACGCTCCGCCCAGCGCCGCCAGTTCGCCACGCGACGCCGTGTCGCGCGCCGCTCAACAGGGTCATTGCGCAGAAGATAAATCCGTGGTATTCCGTTACTTGGGGTTATTAGAGTGTTTCGCAGTTAAGAAATGAAGTTCGAAGACACGTCACAAAACCTCCGCGCGCGGCTCCGGTTCGTCCAGGTACTGGTGATCCTGATGCTTGGCGCTCTCACGGTTCGCCTTTATATCCTGCAAGTAGTCAGGGGCGAGCGCTACGCGGAGATTGCCGAGAACCAGCGCCGGCGGCGGCTGCCGATTCCCGCGCCTCGCGGCGTCATCTTCGATCGCGAAGGCCGCGTGCTGGTCGACTCCCGACCGATCTACAACGTCATCCTCTCCCGCGAGGACGTGAAGGGCAAAGACTTGAATGCCCTCGTCGATCCGCTTTCCGAAGGTCTGACGGTCGAGAAAGACATCCTCAAAGAACGCTTCGACATGGTGAAATCGATGCCGGCTTTCGAGTCGATCCCGGTAAAGCAGGACGCGACTCCGGGCGACATCGCATGGGTCGAGGCGCACACGCTCGAATATCCGGAACTGCGCGTCGAGCAACAGCCGCAACGAAAGTATCCCGCGAACGGCTCGCTGGCCCACGTGCTCGGTTACGTCGGCGAGATCAGTCCCGAACAACTCAAACTGCAATCATTTAAAGACAGAGGGCTCCAACCCGGCGACATCATCGGTCAGAGCGGAATCGAACAGATCTACGACGACTACCTGCGCGGCAAAGACGGTTATCGCGAAGTCGTCGTCGACAGTCGCGGCCGCATTCAGGATGAGATCGAAGTCGTCGCGCCGACACCCGGACGCGACCTCGTCACCACGATCGATCTTGATATCCAGAATGCCGCCGAGGAACGACTGAGAGAATCAGCGACTCGTCGTGGCGTCATCATCGCCATGGATCCGAACAACGGCGAGATCCTGGCGCTGGCGTCAGCTCCAACGTTCGACCCAAACCTCTTCTCGCAAAGAATTACGACTAAAGAAGGACGCGCCGAGTACGCCGCACTGCTGAACGATCCGGAGACTCCGTTGCTAAACCGCGCGGTCCAGAGCCGTTATCCGCCGGGCTCGACGTGGAAGATTCCGATGGCCGTCGCCGGCTTGCAGCAGAAAGCGATCACGCTGGACCATTCGAACCTTGTCTGCGGCGGCGGCATTCAGGTCGGCAACAAGTTCACCCGCTGCATGGGCAACCACGGCTCGCCGGACATCAAAGGCGCCATCACTCACTCCTGCGACGGTTATTTCTATCGTCTCGGTTTGAAGATGGGCATCGACGGCATCGTGGCCATGGTCGACGAGTTCGATCTCAACAAGCGCACCGGCATCGACCTGCCGAACGAAGTCGTTAGCTGGACGCCGTCGCGCGAATTCAAACGACGCATGCAACCGCGCGATCCGGAGTGGCGCGATATCGATACTGTTTATTCATCGTTCGGTCAGGTCTACGACATCATCACGCCGATCTCACTGCTCAGAACGATTTCGGCGATCAGTCAAGGCGGCAAGATGTACATTCCTCATGTGCTCAAGGAAGTTGAGCCCGTCGGCCAACAAGGCAGCGGCGACTATCGCGAGGCAGTTGGATTCAAGCCGCTGGATTCGTCACGGCCGAATCCCAAGATCATTCCGATCCCTGAATCGATTCATCACGCCGTAGTCGAGGGAATGTGGAGCGTGGTAAATGCCGGCGGCACAGGTGCGGGCATCCGCATGGACGGTTTCGATATCGCCGGCAAAACAGGAACGGCCCAGGTTGTCGGGCTTGGTAAGGACACAGGCAAGAACAAGGACCATTCGTGGTTCGTCAGCTATGCTCCGGCTTACAAACCAGAAATCGCGCTGGTGGCATTGATCGAGAACTCCGGTTTCGGCGGAACGCATGCCGCGCCCGCCGTTCGCGGTGTGTACGACGTTTACTATCGCAAGACACGGCACCAGGAACCTCCCAACCAACTACCAAGGCCGCAAATCGCGAAGAATGAACCGGCAAAGCCGGCGAAGCCAACCACCGCAGCGGCGCAGCAACAGGCAGTAGTAAGTAATCGATAAGTCTTGAACTTCCCCGGCCTTCGGCAATACTAAATGGTTGCAATTATTCACAAACGGAGTTGGCGCGACTTCGACTGGATACTCGCATTTCTTGCGATCGCGATCGTGCTGTTTGGCACCTTTCAGATTCGCAACGCGCAACCCACTGAGACTTACTGGGTCAAACAGCTTATCGGTCTCTCGATCGGTCTCGTCGCGATGCTGGCGATCGCGTTTACTGACTACCGAAAACTGCTGCATCTCGCGCCGGCGTTCTACATCTTCGGACTGATACTGCTCGTCGTCGTTCTCATTCCGGGCATTGGTTTGAAGATCAACGGGCAACGCGCGTGGATCAAGGTGCCGGGGATCGGACAGTTTCAGCCATCGGAGTTTGTGAAGGTGACGACGGCGATGATGCTGGCGCGTTACTTCGGAAAGAACCGCGTTCAGGTGCTGACGCTGAAGGAGATGATCGTCGGCGGGTTGATTCTCGCTGTGCCCTGCGGGTTGATTCTGCTCGAGCCGGACGTCGGATCAGTTTTGACTTACTTGCCGATTCTCGCCGTCGTCCTGTTTCTTTCGGCGATCCGGCTGCGATTGGTGGTCGCCAGCGCGCTTATCGCCGTCGTTATGATACCGGCTGCGTACTGGATCGGCGTGAAGACGGGAGCGGTGAAGGGTTATCAGCAGGAACGAATCAACGTCATCCTCGATCCGGAGAACGCTGATAGGCGGCGGATCGGGTATCACACGTGGCAGTCGATCCTGACCGTCGGCGAGGGCGGGCTACTTGGATCGCGTTCGTCGGTCCAACACTCGCAGAGCGGGTTGAAGTTTCTTCCCGAGCCGCATACGGACTTCATCTACGCCGTCACCGCTGAAAACGCCGGGTTTGTCGGCTGCGTGCTTGTGCTGATTGCTTACATGGTGCTGCTGTCGCGTCTGATCACGGGCGCGCGGCGTTCCGCCGATCGGATGGGGATGCTGTTCATCATGGCCTTTGTCGGTGGTCTAACGTTTCAGATCTTCATCAACATCGGCATGGCACTCGGTATTTCACCTGTGATCGGCGTGCCGCTGCCCCTGATGAGTGCCGGCCTCGCCTCCCTCATCGCCACGTTCATCGCGATCGGTTTCGCGATCAGTGTGCAGTTGCGCCGGTTTGTGAACTGATTAATTTTTTCAAAACTTCTCGACCTCACGCCCGCGCGTCAGCCTGCCGATGCGTCGATCGCCATCGAGCATCAGCTCACACGCTTTGTACGCATACTCCTCGAAGTGCTCCAACCTCGACGCGAGCACGATCCACGCGTTGTTTCCCGAGCGTGCGCGCCAATGATACCGGCGCGACAAGTCGGGAAACTCACGGCCCAGACTTTCGAGGTGTTCCTTCGTCGTAAACAGCCATACGCCGTTCGAGCCCGGTTGTTTCGCACTATCGCGCAACGCGCACAGGAGCACCTCGTCAAGATAAACATACGTGAAGCCGAACACCCGCTTTAACGTCGGACGGATCGGCGCCAGCTCATCGAGCACGAAAGGAAACGGGTCCGGTGTTTTTCTCATGACAAGACGAATCGTGCTTTAATCTGTGCTAATCGAAAGGAACCAAAGCCATGCCGGCCCCAACACTGTATCGAATCATTCTCCAGGTCGACAATCTCGACAAAGCGGAAGAGTTTTACGGCGACTTACTCCAGGATCGCGGCCGCAGGATTCCCCGCGGCGGGCGCCATTACATCGACTGCGGCCCCGTAATCCTCGCGCTAGTCGACGTCACCGACGAAAGCGCCCATGCGAAACCATCACCACTTCCCGACTTCATCTATTTCGCCGTCAACGACCTCGAATCAGTACACGCGCGCGCCCAGCGTCTGAATTGTCTGTCGACTGAAGACGTTCATGGCGCGAGCGCCGGCGACATTGTGAAGCGCCCGTGGGGCGAACGATCTTTCTACGCGTACGATCCCTGGGGCAATGGTCTTTGCTTCGTTGACGAAACTACCCTCTTTACCGGCAAGTAATACATGCGCGAAAACCCAACCTATCAAGCGGCCAACGTCGTCGCGCCAATCGTCGAACAGCACTTTGTGCGGCACCTCGAGGAAGCGCGGAAGAACGGCGAGACCGACCTCGCCCCAAAACCGGATGCTTTCGCCGTCGCCGCGATTATAAACGCGACTTTCTGGGCCAGCTTTCGGCCCGAGGAAGGACGCTTTCCAAAGATCTCGCTCGCTTATCTACCGCCGGAGATGGCGGGCCAACGATTGATGTTCGAGAGACCACTGCCACTGACGGCCGGTGTTTTGACGAAGCTCGCGCCCGCTGTTGAACGGCCCGAAATTCATCTCGGCGTGTGGACGTTCGGAGAGGAGTTGAGGCTTTGGGGAGCGACGCGGACGATTCCGAGTTACTGTTTCGTACTCGAAGATATTGAACCCGGATTGCTCGTCGTCAAACACCGCCGGCTCGACGCTTTTGGCAAATATGCGAACGTCGTCGTGCTCAAAGGCGAGCAGATAAAAGTGATCGACGAGGAAGGCACGAGCCTTCCTGACTGTCCGAGCCTCCTCAAAGC
This sequence comes from Pyrinomonadaceae bacterium, assembly GCA_036279935.1. Taxonomy (GTDB): domain Bacteria; phylum Acidobacteriota; class Blastocatellia; order Pyrinomonadales; family Pyrinomonadaceae; genus PSRF01. The sequence goes on along the minus strand of DASURS010000023.1, from coordinate 2,488 downwards.
GTTGCTGGCGTTTACGGCGGCGGCGACGAATGGTCCGTATCATACGCTGAACGTGCTGGTCCAACTCTCGGCGTCGATGCGCGCACAGGGACACGGCGGCAGTCTGCTGGTCGTGCCGACTGGAACGGAACGCTGGCGCGAATCGATTGCGCAACCGATTCTCTACTCCGTTAGTCCGGAATTCTCCGCTCTCGCGAACCTGTGCCGGCAAAAGGTCGACTACGAGGATCGCCGCCAGTGGGAAGCCGAGATGCGGCGCGCCGTTGACATGATCGGCGGGCTGACGGCAGTGGACGGCGCGACGGTCATCAACGATAAATACGAAGTGCTGGCGTTCGGGGCGAAGATCTGGCGGCCCGAAGGCAGACAGCCGGTCGAGAAGTGGGTGATCACCGAGCCGATTGTCGGCAATCTTCCCGTCGTGGTTCATCCGACCGAGCACGGCGGCACGCGACATCTTTCGGCGGCGCAGTTCGTACACGATCAGCGCGACGCGCTCGCGCTGGTGGCGTCGCAGGATGGCAAGTTCACTGTCTTCGCGTGGTCGCCCTGTGAGGAGATGGTCCACGCGCACCGCGTCGAGTCACTATTGATGTAAGCCACAAAAAGGCACAAAAGTCACAGAGTCACTCAATGAGTTGGCCCAACTCTGGCTTCGATGGCCGTCTCCTCGGGTTCCCTCTCCTGCCGCAGCGCCACTCACCTTTACCGCATCAGCAACACGAATTAACGATCACGGCGTGAACATGCGGCGGAAGATGATGCCGGACAAGTTCAGGCGCATGGCGCGGCCGTTGACGATTGATTCGAACGCCATCCAATCGGGCGCGTCAGGATTGCCGAGCACGAACTTGCCGTCCGCGCGCGGCGTCAATGGTTGCACGCCATCGACGTACAAGCGCCCGCGGCGACAGACGATGCGCGTGTCGCCGTACCACGGACTGTCGTTGTGATAGTGGCCCGCAAAACCTTCCCACTCTTTGTTTCCTTCGACTGCACGCGGGCCGGTGAAGCGCTCGCCCGCATACCAGTCAGGACCATGAACCGCCTGGGTTACGACACGATTCTCGCGCTCAAAACTCAACAGGTACAGATCGAAGTCAGGATGCTTGACGATGAACCGATCGCCGGCGGCGCGTTCGAGAGCGATGCGCTGGCCGGCTTGATTCAGGATCAACTTTTCACCGTCCGCGACCAGCACCAACTTCCTGCCGTTTGGTGAGGTGTACGTGCCCTCATATTCAGTCGCATTCTTGATCTGTTCGGGCCACGGCGGCGGCGGAGGCGGTTCCGGCAGCGGCTTACGATCAAGCGACGCATTAAAGAGGTCGATCGCGTACTTCGTCACCGCAACGGGCCGATAACCACGCATGTTCGCGTTCACCGACGCAAACGCGCCAACGCCGGCTGTCAGATCGACGTCGAGCGCGGAACTGAACGCAACCATTCCGCCCGTGTGCCGCAAACGCGTGTGCGCTTCGATGTCGCTGACCCATAGACCATATCCGTAAGACGCCGGCTCGCCGCGATACGGCGACTCGATCGCGTTCTTCGTGAACAACGAAAAACTCTCGTCCGAAACCAACCGGCCCTTCGGCAACGCGCCGCGATTGAGCAGCATGCGAATGTATTTCGCCATGTCTCCCGGCGTTGACGCGATACTTCCGGCGGCGATGTCAACTTCGAGCCATTGCGCCTCCGCGAGCGTTCCGTGCAGTGGAAACGGTTTGCCTTCGGCGAGCGGCTCGTAACCGATCGCCATGTTCTTGCGAATGTCGTTGGTGATTGTCGGACGGCTGGCTGTCATCCCGAGCGGCCCGAGCACGCGCTCCCGCATTGCCACCGCGAACGGTCGTTTATCGACGGCTTCGATCAGGAAACCAAGAATGTTGTAACCGGTGTTTGAATACAGGAAACGCTTGCCGGGCTCGTACGCGGTCCAAAGCTCGCCGAGCAGTGCATCGAGCAGCAGCGGCGCGCCGGGCAGTCCGGCACTGTGCGTCAGGAGATGGTGCGTCGTGATCGCTTCAAACTTCGTGGTGATTTTGAGCCACGGCAAGTACTCGGTGACCGGCTTGTAGAAGTCGAGTTTGCCTTCTTCCTTCAGTTGCAACAACGCGAGCCCGACGAACGACTTCGACACCGATCCGATCTCGAACATCGTTTCGTTCGCGACTTTCAGTCCCGCTTTCGTGTCGGCGAAACCGTAAGTCGAGGCTCTGATGAGACCGTCGCGATTGGCGAGCGCGAGCATCAATCCCGGCGCGCCCGTTTGATGCATATGGTTGACGATGTACTCGTCGAGCTTCGCGAACAGCGGCTGGACCGCGGCCGACTGCGCCGGCGCGACTGACTTCACAAGCACCGCCCCGCCCTTCGCCTCAATCACCGCAGTGGCGGCGACGACCAGCGCAGACTTTGCACTGTGAGACAGAAACCGGCGGCGCGACAGATGAATCGACATAAACGTTTGTTCCCTCAGTTTGTG
>DASURS010000022.1:0-9373 GCA_036279935.1 Pyrinomonadaceae bacterium | reverse complement strand
ACCTGCACTAATATCGAGGGGGAACTAGATGGCAGAAGACAAGCCGGTTAAAAGTCGTTCAGTGCGCTTTGTGGTATTGGTAGCTCTCGTTGTTTTAGCCACTATTTTCGGCCTGGCGCTGCTGGTCAATATCTTTCAGCGCAAACAGGAAGCACGCAATCCGTTTTTCCGAGTCGTCGAGCTGACTGACGACACGATCGATCCGAGCGTTTGGGGAAAGAATTTTCCGCTCCAGTACGACGACTATCTGAAGACAACGGATCAGGTCCGCACACGTTACGGCGGCAGTGAAGCGGAACCGCGAACCCCGACGCAGGCCGATCCGCGTTCGATAGTGGCGCAGTCGAGACTCGAAGAGGATCCGCGGCTGAAGACCATATGGGCCGGGTACGCGTTTTCGAAAGACTTTCGCGAAGAGCGCGGTCACGCGTACATGCTCGACGATCAGACCTTCACCGAACGCCAGCAGGTGGTGACGCAGCCCGGCACGTGCATCAACTGTCATGCTTCAGCGTGGGTCGCCTACAAGCAGCTTGGCGGCGGCGACATCTTCAAGGGTTTCGAAGCGCTGAACAAGATGACGTATTTCGAAGCACGCAAGTACGTGAACCATCCCGTCGCGTGCATCGACTGTCACGATTCGCAGACGATGCAACTGCGGATCACGCGACCGGCCTTCATCGAAGGAATGCGCACGTTGAAAGCGTCGCAGGGGGTTCCGAACTACGACGTGAACAAGCAGGCGACGCGGCAGGAGATGCGCGCCTACGTCTGCGGGCAGTGTCATGACGAGTATCACTTCAGTGGACCGGAAAAGCGATTGGTTTATCCGTGGGCCAAGGGTCTACAGATCGAAAATATTCTCGCTTTTTACGACGAGCAGAAGTTCAAAGACTGGGAACATGCGCTGACGGGCGCGCCGGTGCTGAAGGCGCAGCATCCGGAGTTCGAGATGTGGAACCAGGGAATCCATGCGCGTTCGGGCGTCGCATGTGCCGACTGCCACATGCCTTACAAACGCGAGGGCGCGTTGAAGATCAGCGATCATCATGTACGTTCGCCGTTGCTCAACATCAATCGCGCGTGCCAGACGTGTCACAAGTGGTCTGAGGAAGAGCTGAAGTCCAGGGTCGAAATCATTCAGACGCGCACGCACAATCTGCGCAACCTCGCGATGGACGCGCTCGTCGATTTGATCAACGACATCAAGGCCGCACGCGACGGCGGCCGCAACGACGCGGCCGTCACAACGGCCCAGGATTTCCAACGTCGCGCGCAGTTTTATCTCGACTTCATCGAATCCGAAAACTCGACCGGGTTCCACGCGTCGCAGGAAGCTGCGCGAATCCTTGGCGAGTCGATCAACTTTTCGCGCAAAGGACAGGTCGCGTTGCGTGGCGGCCCTCAACCGGCTCCGAGCCCCGGCAGGTGACAGACGGCGCGCGCGCCGCGAGGTTTATGGCAATGGATGACAGGATCGACAAACTGGACCAACTGTTCCTCGAGGATCTCTCCCTCGGTCCATCAGTGTTTGCTGAACTGCGCCAGGCGCAACAGGAGCTTGGTTTGGTCTTCGGGGATCGTCCGACCTGCCCTTTCCTCCGCCCGTACATCCTGAGCCGCCGCCAATACCAGGAGGTCAAGTTCGCGGCTGAAACAGTCGCTCACGCTTTTGAGAAAGTCGCGAACGAGGCGCTTGCGAACAGGCAGGTGCTGGACTTGTTGTGCGTGACTCCAGCGGAAGAGGAGATGGCGCGCATCGATCCGGGGTACGAGAGGCTCTGTGTGACCAGCCGGCTGGACTCGTACGTCACCGCGGAGGGATTTCACTTCCTCGAATACAACGCCGAGAGTCCGGCGGGTGTCGGCGACCAGATGCAGCTGGAGAAGGTGTTGTTCTCACTGCCCGCCATGCGATCGTTCCTGGAGCGTCACCCGCACTGGTTGCCGCAGCCGCATCAATCGCTGCTCGATTCGCTGTTGCGAGCGTACCGGCAGTGGGGCGGGGAAGCGGAGCAGCCGCGTATCGCGATTGTCGATTGGCGCGGCGTTCCGACCGGCAGCGAGTTTAAGATCTTGCAGGAGTATTTCGTGGCCTGCGGATATCCGTCGGTGATTGCCGATCCGGCCGATCTCACTTACGACGGCGATCGTCTCTCAGTGGATGGGTTGCCGATCGACATCCTCTACAAGCGGGTCGTGATTCATGAGTTTCTGAATAGATCCGATCGAGAGCACCCGCTGGCCCGCGCTTACAGAGCCGGACGCGTCTTCATGGCGAACTCGTTTCGATCGAAACTGGTCCACAAGAAAGCCGGGCTCGCCGTGCTCAGCGATCCGCGTTTTGAATATCTTTTCGATCCGATCCAGCGCGAAGTAATCGGCAAGCACGTGCCGTGGACGCGGCTGGTGCAACCGTCAGTGACCAGCTTTCGCGGCGTCGAGCAGGATCTGCTGTCGCTGGTTCGTCAAAACAGGGAAGAGTTTGTGCTGAAGCCGAACGACGATTACGGCGGTCACGGTGTCTTTCTTGGCTGGGAAACAAGCGCGGAAGACTGGGACCTCGCGCTGAGGCGCGCGATTGAGCGCCCGTACGTGGTCCAGGAGCGAGTCGCCGGAGAGAAGATCAACATGCCCGCGTATTCCGATCGCGTCTCACTGGACGCGATGTACGTAGACTTCGATCCGTTTCTGTTTCACAACGAAGTCGAAGGCGCGCTGGTCCGGCTGTCGGCGTCAGCGCTGCTGAACGTCACCGCCGGCGGTGGGCAAACGGCGTTGCTGGTGCTGGAAGACTGATGCGGTTTTAGTCGCGGGGGAATTTCTTGATCTGATCGGGTACGACGGTCACCGGGAGAAGCGTGGTCGTCTCGTTGCCGGCGATGACTCGGATCGTCTGTGAACCAGTGGCTGATCGGGTCATGTCGGGGATCGTTTTTTCGTCCAACAGCAGGATGTGCTCGCCGGGCGGCAGGTCGCCGATGATGAAGTGACCGTTTTCGTCGGTTAGCGTGTCGCGCCCGCTGCCGGTTACGACGCGCACATCCGCCAGCGGCCGTTCGCCTTCATCGACGCGTCCATTCTCGTTCACATCCAGCCACACGACTCCGGTGATGCGTCCCGTCCGCACCACGCGAAAATCGACGATCGAATCGCGGTTCGCACCCAGCGTTATCAACTGTTGTGTGCCGTCCAGCAGCGTCAGATCGGCACGCACGGACAACAGGTCCAGGTAGACTGAATGCTCGCCTCGCGCCACACTCTCGATACGAAAGTTTCCATTGACGTCTGATTCGACGTAACGACTTCCATCCACGCGCACTTTCACGTTTGCCTGTGGCTGATCGACGCCCGGATCGAACCGGCCGTTGAGGTTCACGTCCTGGTAGACTCGCCCGTATACCGCGGCGTAGGCATTCAACTCCGCGATTGGTCCATTCATCGCGCGTTCGGCGCGTTTCGAATTGAAGAGCAAGCCGTGGAGGCTGAGCAATGCCGTCGTGCCTGTCTGCGTCCGCAGATAGCTGACTTGCAGACTCGTGTTTCGGGGTAGCTTGACCCACGCCGATAGCTGTTGCGAAGTGTGAAACGGCGACGTCTCGCTTTTTGTGTAACCCAGCCCAGCGCTGAACCCGAACCGCTGATTGAACAGGTTCGAGACCTGCCACGTTCCCATGCCGCTCAACAGACCGTGACTCCCCACCGACTGGCTCAGTTCGACCGTGTTCGACTCGTTGACGCGAACGTTCGCGCCGCCTTGCAGGTTCAGCGCGGCATCGCCGAACGTTTTGACGCGCGAGCCGTTGAGAAACATGTGCCAGCGGTTGAAGCGCTTCGTCGCGGTGATGAGTGTGAACGCGGAGTTGCGCAATTGCGTCGTGCTGCTCTGCGTGTGAGAGAAGAAGATCACCGGCATCGCATTGTCCGGCGCGAGGTTCACGGTGGCCGTGACGTAACGATTGAAGTCACCGAAGCGGCCGGGCGTCGTCGACGTGCTGCCGCTGAGTCCCGCGTTCAGCCATCGTCTTGGTTGCCAACTCACGCCGGCGGCGGCGAGGTTCGTCGGTTCGTGCATTCCGCTTTGCGGGCTCAGGAACGACTGGCCCACATAACGATAACGGCCCTGCACGAGCAGTTGGTCCGTCAGGTTATACGAGCCGACGACATTGAGCGCCACTCCCGTTCCTTCTGTTTGTACCCTTTGCAATCTCAGATCTGACATCTGAGATCTCAGAAGGCCCGAGAAATTGCCCGCGGCGACGTCAGCCTGAAAACGATTGCGGCCTGACATGTACCTGACGCCTGCCGCGAACATGTCTCCCTTGCGAGTCGATCCGCCAAAGTGCATCGCGCCCGCGGAGAACGTGAAGTCTGACCGGCGACCGTCGGGTAACGCCGTGGTTGCGATTGCGCCGAAGATTGTCGTGTCGTAGCGGAATGTGAGTGGAGACAGCGGCCGTGGATCGACGAGATCGATCGGACGCAACTGCGGCACGCCGGAAGTTGTCTGTCCGCCGAAAATGTCGAGGCGTATGCGATGCAGTGGCAACTGGACCAGTCCGCCGCGGACGGCTGCGCTGAGAAACTCCACGTCAGTGCCCGTGCCGAACTCACCGCCGACAAAACTCTGCCCGTTCGGGCGGTCCAGCCTGATGGTCCCATTCTCCAGGCGCGGACGAGACGAGTTGTTCGTCACTCCCATGGACGCGTTCGCGATGAACGTCAACCTCGCGTCGCCCACGCGGCCGGTGCCACGCAGCACGAGACTGTGATCGCCCGACGTTGTGTAGCGGCTGTAGTTGTAATCGTACTCGACCTGGAAAAGCTCCCACGGCGCATGTTTCGCTCCGGTGCGAATCGTGTCCGCCGTCTGAGCGCCTTTGCGAGCGATCAGCACCGCGTCGTTTTCGTCGCGCCGCACGGTGACGTCGAGCAGCGCGGCGACGATCTCGGCAGGCAGCATCAGCTCGTTGACTGCCGGTGGAAAAACGAGGTCGGCGGTGGCGGAAACGGTCAGGATAACGGCGCCATTCTCGCGCACTTCGTTCAGCGCAGCGTTGAAGATCGCCGTCACGCCCGTCTGGCGACGAACGGTCACAGTGCGCGACGCTGCAGCGGAGGTCGCCGTGTCGCCCAGCGCCGCGGCGATGGTCGCAAGCGGGAGAAACAGACGGCGGCCGCGTGTTTGCGCGGCGCTGTTTGGTCCAACGAGCGGGCGGTCGTTGACGATGATGGCCGAGCCTTGTTGCGAGTTGGTCTTTGCCGGCGCCGGCGCTTTGGTGTTGCTGCCGTAAGCGAGCACGGTCGTCTGCCCTGTCACCGAAACGGCGAGAAGGGCGACGAAGATGACGCGGATGAGGAAGCGGGCGGGCATTGGTTGTGTTATAAAGTCACGGATCTGAAATAAGGAGTTCTCACATGATGCCGGCGAGACGTTCGAGGCTGAAGTGTAGCCATGTCTTCACGCTAATCGCTGTTGTGTTTCTTGTGTCGTCGTCTGTTCACGGGCAGGCTGGCGGAGGTTCGGTGACGTTGCGAGCTACCGTTAGCGAGACCGTTGCGCTGGAGGTCGCTCCGGATTTCAACGACGACATAGATACGGCCGCCGTGAATAATGGCCGCACCGTGCAGTTGACGTTGTCGGCCAGGAACGACGTTATTCGCGTCCCATTGCTCGTGCGTTCAAATAGCAGTTTCAAGATCTCGGCTGTCTTCGAATCAACGACTGCCGAACTGGCTCACCTATCGGTAACCGACGTTCGTCCCACCGGATCGTTGGTTTCGGCGAACGTCGTCAACACGCTGGATGTAGTACCGCAGACCGATCCGGATGCTTCACGACCGTTGCCCGTATTAAGCGGACCGCGCGTTTCGCTCGGCGGCACGCTCAATTCACCAAACAACGCTTTGCACGTAACGTTGCTCATTCGTTTGAAGTCGCCCCTTGTCCCCGCTTCGCCTGTCCATTTGACGCTGGTTGCGACTCCGGAACGATGAGCTCAGTGACCCCTTCCGTCGGCCGGCTGCCGTCCTGAAAATCGACGCGATACTTCACGCTGTAAGTGCCCGGCGCGAGATGCGTCTCCAGCACCAGCGGCTGGACCAACTCCGCGCCGCCAAGCACCGGTATCGATTCTTTTTGCGGCAGATCCACGACCGCGACGCCCGAACGATCCGTTACCTTCAGTGACGTCAACGGGCGGATCACAGTGTTGCCCGCGTTCTTGAGCAGGGGAGTGACGATCACCTGCCCGTCCTTTGTTTCAGCGCGAAGACCTTCCAGCGATCCCTGACGGCGGAGTTGCGGCACCTTGATGTAAAACACCGCGCCCATGCGATAACGAATCACCATCTGGCGGCGATTCTCATTCAACTTCAGGTTCTCGGGCCGCTGTTCAATGATGAGCGCGGTCAAGTGATCTCCCGGCGTCGCATCCTTCGGAACCGAAACTGTGACTCGGATTGCGTGCAGGTTTCCGGGCACGACCGTCGTTTCCGCCGGGCTGTAGATCAGCCACGGACTCGCCGAGTTGGGGAACGTGTTCGCTTTTTCAAACTGCACCTGCCCGTTTCGATCGATGGTCCAATCGTTCAGGCTGGCAACGATGCGCACGGGTCGTGCTTTTTCCGCCGGGCTGTGGTAGTCGAGATTCACGACCACCGTAGTTTCCGAGCCGGGTTGCATCTCGAGCTCGATTCGCGCCGGCGCCAAAGAGATTCCGGTGCCGGACGGTTGCGGCGTCGGATCAGGCGTTGGATTAGGCGCGGGCGTTTGCGCGTTCACGCAAACCGCCGTAAGACACCAAAAGACAACTGCTGTGAATCGGCAAATGTTTCTTGTGGGCCACATCGATCTGAAAACCTTTCAGCAGGGAACGTTTGGACCAGGTGAAATGCTAAAGATGAGAGTCGCCGACGAAACCCCTGCGGCGAAAAACTGCGGCGTTACGGTGAAGATAGCGTCGAAAACATAGCCGTCGCTTTGCTGGCGCTTGCTGCTGTTGTTCTTTGAAAGTATCGGCCCGGAAAGAATGACGGTCGAACCGGACAAGTTCGCGAGTGATGACGGATAAACGACGCGGCCATTACTTCCGATGGTTGCAGTGACGGCGGGATCGTTGTTGAAGGGCGACGTGAAGATGTGCGTGCTTTGCGTGCAGACCTTGCCCGCGCCGCCCAGCAGGTCCATGTTTTGAAGACCAAAACCTACATCCGACGCCTGAAGCGCCTGCGGATTTGCATTGTTCAGCCCGCTCACCGAAACCGACACCTGATACGGCTGATTGCTGCGCAGCGCGATCGGCACCACCACCTTCACGATCGAGTTGGTATTCAACGGCGACACTTCGCCGAAGTTGATCGTGACCACCAGATCGTTCAGCACACTCGCGCTGCCGGTAACGGAACCGCTCACGGAGCCGGTGATAGTCGGTTGGCCTCCGGCACTGATATCGAGCGCCTGCGCGGACGTGGTTTGAGCAAGAGCGAGGAGAATCAGCGCCGTGAGAAATGCGTATCTCATCATGGTGCTGTCACGGTGAATGTGACGGAGATCGTCGTCGTTCCGTTTTCGAAGAATTGAGGCTTGATCGCAAACAGCGCCGGCACGGTCAGACCGTTGGCGTTGCTGCGCGGCACCGCGTTCATGATGATTGGGCCACTGAGCGCCGTTGTCGACGACGAGAAGGCGCTGAGGTTCGATCTCACCGCGGTAAATTCGTATCGGCCAGTTGTTCCGTTGACGGCGCCGTTAGCAGCCAGTGTCGGATCGCCGGAAGTCGCGTTCGTATCGCTGCCGGCGTTCACGCCGAGCCCCGTGCGCGAGACGGTGCCGAGACCGAAGCCAACGTCGGCGGCGCCGATTCTGCTCGCCGTCGTACCGGAGCTCGTCACGGTTGCGCTCATCGACAACACGTACGCCGCGTTGCTTCGCAGTTTCAGCGGCACCTGCGCGGTGACGAAGCTGTTGAGATTGCTCGGACCAAGCTCGCCGAGGTTGATCGACACGGCCAGCGGACTGTTCGCGACGCCGTCGGTCGTCACGCCGCCACCCGAGTTACCACTGAGAGTGACCGCGCCTCCGGAGTTGATCTCGACGAATTTTGAAACGGTTGCGCTCATGTTGACGCTGCCGGTCGTCGACTGTCCGAAACAGGAGACAGCCTGGACCATCAGCAACGTCGCGAGTAGACAGAGTTTGAGAAAGATTTTTTTGCGGGGCATAACGTAAGTCCTGGAGAGGAGATATGGTCATCCGGCCGTCAACCACGCGAGCTCGCGCTGAGACTGACGGCCGGCGCCATTTTTAGTAGGGAACGGATTAAAGAATTACAGTGCTACGACGGTGAATTGAGCCGTGACGGTGATCGCCGGAGCAGGATCGAAGAATTGGGGCTTGACGGCGAAGATCGCCGGGAACGTAAGGCTGGTCGCGCTGTTTGCCGCAACTGCCTGGTTGACGCGTGGTCCACTCAGAACCGCGCCTGAAACTGCGTAGGCGCCGAGCGTGGAGTTTGCGCCCGCAAATACCCAGCGGCCGTTGGCGTCCGTGCTGCCGCCGACTGTCGGATCGCCCGGAGTGGCGTTGGTGTCCACACCAGCCGCGAGATTCGCCGGCCGCGCGGCGGGAGTCAAACCAAATCCTACGTCGGTATCCTTGAGACTGAACGCGGTGGCGCCCGCGCCCGCAACGCTGCTGACCATATTGAGTTGATAAGCGACGTTGCTGCGGAGTCTCACCGGCACGCTCAGTTTCACAAAACTATTCGAATTGGCGGGGCCCAGTTCGCCCAGGTTTACAACAACTGCCAGTGGGCTGTTGGCGGTACCGTCAGTGATCACGCTGCCACCGAGGTTGCCGGTCAGCGTAACGGCGCCGCCGGAAGTCAACTCGACGAAATTCGAAACGGTGGCGGTCATGGTGACGGAGCCGGTGGTCTGAGCGCTTGTGATGACGGCGCTCATGGCGAGCAGGGCGGTGATGGCGAGGGACGTTAAGACGCCCTTCATCGATTTAGACATTCGTTAACTCCTCCAGGTTGGGGATAGTAGGCTCAGGTCGCTTGTGTAAGGAGACTGAGGAACGAGGTTCATAGGGGATAGCTTGAGGTTCAAGCCGCTTGGTTTGCGCCCACGTTACCCTACATCGGCGGCCGCGAAAGGATCATAGGTAGTCCACCGCACGTTTGTCAATGCCCATCTTTGTTGAACAATATAGATTCTGGGCGGTGAGGTATTTGGTAATTATGCACTTGACGCAAGGTAAGCTATCAGGGCAAGATCTGGGCGATCCTCTATCCCGTCTGAAGGTGGGTATCGCCTCGTGCTCAAAGACCTTTCCAAAAAGTTTGCCGCATGGTTTACGAAAGAGACT
>DASURS010000021.1:0-17711 GCA_036279935.1 Pyrinomonadaceae bacterium | reverse complement strand
CCCCGGGATTGAGCGACTCCAGCTTGGCCCACACGCGCAGATCGGAACCCGCGAAGAGACGCTTCAGCCTGACCAGCGGCGTCCTGCCGATGGCCCCGAGTATTCCTTCGTTCATGATATTTTCCCTGCTACAAGGCTGTTAGACGTGAGGCGGCAGATGATGCCAGCGGGCTTGAGCGTGAGGCACGCGAATGGTTTCCATCTCATCAATCTCTCGCACGTTCTCGAATCCTTATTGAGTGTGGACGAGCGGAAGCTGTGAGGTTAGAGGCACAAGAAGCTTTTTTGTTTTTGTGCTTCTTGTGCCTTTTGTGCTTTTTGTAGGCTAACTCTGCGACGCTTTTTGGGCGTCTTCTTCCATCTTCTTTCGCAAGCTAAGCGGACGCATGTCGGTCCAGACTTCCTTGATGTACGCGAGGCACTCAGCCTTCGTGCCGGTCTTTCCCGCGTCGTTCCAGCCGAGCGCGTTCTCGCGGTCGGCGGGCCAGATCGAATATTGCTCCTCGTGGTTCACGACTACTTTGTAGATAGTATTGTCTTCTCTCTCATCATCGCGCATGATCCATCTGTCTCCTTGTTTAATCGTTTCCGACGCTTTCGATCCTGCTGTTTGCAAACTGCGCCCGGCTGTCGGATGCCGTCGCGTTTTCGGTGAAGCACTCAAATAGTCGCACAGAAGCCCGAATTGTTGCCATAGCGCGACGACAAAGCTACCGCATATACCGCCAGGTAACCCTGACGCTATTCGAGTTCACACAGATGGCGAATACGCTCAACTAATCTTCTTCAGAAGCTGTCGATCGATCGTCACGTGACCCTGATAGCTAATCGCGGTGAGCAGCATCAGCACTCTCGCACCATCTTCAACGTCACGTTCGAAAACTCCGACCAGGTCCGCTAGTGGACCATCCCGCACGACCACCTTGTCGCCGGGCTTCAGCAATTCTTCATTGAACTGAACGAAACCATCTGGCCCGACATGCGACTTGATCATGTCGATGATCTCGTCTTCGACCGGCACTGGACCATCGCCAAAGCCCACGACCTTAGAAACGCCGCGCGTGAACCAAACTTTGCGCAACATGCGGCCGGCATCAAAACGCGCAAACATGTATCGCGGGAATAACGATCGTGTGAAATAAACGGGCTTGCCGGTATATGGATTTACACGAGGCTCTTTGAACTTAGGCGCAAAGGTTTCAATGCCCCAGGCATTCAGATTTTCGGCAGCTCGCTCTTCCTGGAGCGAGTGAGTATGGACCGCATACCATCTTGGTGTTTCAGCAGTGAAGGCATTCATCGAACAACATCCCCTCTGTTTCAAATAGTTTCGTGAGCGAAATGCGTGCACGAACCACGAGCAGTGCACGAGGTCTGGAGACTGATTGGAAATGCTTGTTGCTATGAAAAGGGTGGCGTTTTCAACCTGTCGAAAAACCCGGATTGTTTACGTGCAACCCGAAGACGAGCAAACCTCCACCGAAAAACGTTCGCAGGCCGGGGCGTGGTGAATTCATGAAGCGTGCATTCGCAAGCTGTAATGAGGTGGCGGGTTCCAACAAGAGACACTACCTCCTTAAGGGGTTAAAGGTTGTGCCTCCGCTTTGTTTGGGTTTAGAATGCGGCTGTCTGGCGACGCATCCTCGGCCGACGGAAACGCAGCGGAGGATTCTGTTGTCAACGAAGCCCCTCGGTTACCTAGCATAACCGAGGGGCTCTTCGTTTCATCTGTTAGTTACTCAAGCAGCATAGAGATGGTTCGGCACCGACCAAGGTGTCAACGATGCACCATCTGCCCTCGAGAGCATCAATCATTAATCCTCCGTATATATGAAAGGGGGAGCTTGCGAGACAAGTTACTCCTCAGTTGTTGGATTGTCAATGCTCTTTGCAACGCACGTTGCAAGTTAAAGCAACTGCTATAGACTCAAGATTCTGGAGATTGATTTCAAAATCTGAATAAGCACATCAGAGCGAGTTTCTGGTGCGTTTTTGAGCGTTCAAAGTATAGCAGGCGTGGGTCTCGCGTTGAACGTTCGAAGTGAGCTTTTTGAGTTGCAAAAAGATGGTGATTTCGGTGTAGTTGGACCACCCGCAGGTGTTAGCTACTTCAATTCCTTCCAACCCGGAAACTTGAACACGCGCACCGCATTGTCATGAAACACAGCCTTCCAGTGCTCTCGCGGAATCGCTTTCTTGTACGCATCGAGGTACGGCTTGATCGATGTTAACGGCCAGTCAGTTCCGAACATAATCTTGCGCGGATCCTCGACGTAACCAAACACCCACGCGATCGGGCGCGTCACGTACGTATCGACCTTCTCCGGTGGCAACTCGTTCATATTGCCGAGCAGCATTGCCGAGCATTCCATGTAGACGTTGGCGTTCTTGTAAGTGACTTCGGCCGCCGACTCAATCCACGGATTGCCGCAGTGCGCAATCACAAACTTCACACGCGGATGATCGACGGCAACCTCGTCGATGGTCAGCGGATCCGCATACTTCACTTTTGCGCGGACGGAATAGGTGTCGCCCGTATGGAAGACGACAGGCACGTCGTACTTCTCCGCCAGACGATAGATCGGGTTGTAAGCAACGTCGTACGCGTAGCGATGTACGTATCCGAGGTAGATCTTGATGCAGCCGTACTTGCCTGATTTCAAGCCCGCTTCCACCCCCGCGGCGTCGATGGTGATTCCGATACCGGCGCAATACACGACGTTTTTGTCTTTCAGATCGTGAAAGTTGGCGCCCGTCGGACTGACGTGCGCGACAGCGCCGACTACGCCCGCTTCGCGCCACTCTTTGAAGTACTGCGCTTCTGTTTTTGGTATCGCACTCGATCGTTCCGGTCCGCCGGAAAAGTCAGTGTGCGTGTGCGCGTCGATGATGGGAAGTTCCGTCCCCTGCTGAGCGGATGCCGCGAACGCCGAGCTAAAAACGAGCCACGTAACGACGATGAACTGTTTCACTTTTTCAATCCTTTCAGCCGCCGTGAAAACATTGCCTCTTGCTGCCTACAGGCATAAAATTAGGCCACTTTGGTCCGATGATACACCTTTCCCCCCTCTCGCGAGTTTTTGCCTCAGCCCTGTTAGCCGGCCTTTGCTGGGCCTTGTTCGCGCCTCGCAGTTCGCAGGCTGTCCTGAAGACGCAACCCGCTCGAGCTACTCAGGGTGCAAACTGGACCAAATCATCCGCCGCTGACGACGTGTTCGTCATCTATCGCGACGAACGCGGCGAGATGTCATGTCGTGCAGCAACGAAAGCCGAGCGCGACGCCATCAACTCACGCAGCAACGCAGGTCCGACTCGCATCATCTACGCCGGCGCGCCGCGCGATTCAGACTCGAATGCGCAACGATCGGAATCCGATACGACACCGGGTCTCAATCTCCTGCCTTCCGCCGGTCTGCGCATCGTGCTTCACGGCACGACGCAGTTGGACCAGAACCCGGAAGCTAAAAACGGTTTCATCGTCGCCGCGAACCGTTGGGAAGCCATCATCTCCACGCCGATCACCGTCGTCATCGACGTCGACTTCGGAAGCACGTTCTTCGGCCAGCCATATCCGAGTGCGAGCATTCTCGGCCAGACGGGTTCTTCGTCTTTGCTTGGTCCTTACTCCGATCTGCGGGAGCGCCTGATCAATCACGCCTCGGGCAGCGCCGAAAGTGATCTCTACAACGCGTTGCCTGCAACGGAACTCCCCGTCGAACGATTCGACGTGACCAGCACGGTCACGAGCGCACGCGCAACTTCCGCAAACGCGCGAGCGCTCGGCATCGTTCCCGACATCACTAACCCCGATGCGCTCGCGCTCGGTCAGGGCGACGCCGGTATCGGCTTCAACTCGGCGTTTCAGTTCGACTTCAATCCGGACGACGGTATAACAACCACGGCCGTAGACTTCGACGCGGTTGCGACGCACGAGATCGGACACGCGCTCGGCTTCACTTCAAATGCGGGCGGCAGCAACACTTCGTTCGTTTCTATTTGGGACGTGTTCAGGTTCAAACCGGCGAGGGCCACGCTCGCGACGTTCGGCACCACGCCGCGCATGATGGGCCTCGGCGGCGATCAAGTATTCTTCGGAAACCAGGTCACGACGTTCGCGACGTTGGAGCTCGCGCTTTCGACCGGCGGTCCGGCGCCCGGTCCAACTGACGGCGATGGACGGCAGTCGAGCCACTGGCGCGACGACTCACTCGTCTCGAATCGTCAGTATATCGGCGTCATGGATCCGACTCTCGCGCGCGGCCTGCGCCGCACGATCAGCGAGAACGACATACTGGTCCTCGACCTGATCGGCTACTCGATCGGTCTACCCGCTCCAGTGCGTCCACCAAACGATAACTTCGCGAACGCGATCGCACTCACGGGCGACACAGGCTCCGTCAACGGCACGAGCGTAAACGCCACGCACGAAGCCGGCGAGCCGGCCCACGCTTTCTTCCTCAGCGACAAGTCAGTCTGGTACACGTGGGTCGCGCCGGTTACAGGCACCGCGACGGTCGACACGGCCGGCAGCAACTTCGATACGACGGTGGCCGTGTACACCGGCTCATCTGTCGATCAACTCATCCACATCGCCAGCAACGACGACGCGGCCATCAATTTCATCAAGACGAGCCAGGTTACTTTCAACGTCATCGGCGGCGAAATATATCGCATCGCCGTTGACGGCTGGAACGGTGAATACGGCAATGTCACATTTCACTGGATGTCGAATGGGCCAGTGCTACCGCCGTCGCCAACGCCAACACCAACGCCGAGCCCGACGCCAACCCCGACACCGTTTCCGCTCACGGATCTCGTCATTGACTCTTTTGTCATCTCGCCGGATCCGGTGGCGACGACGCAATTCATCAGTTTCGTTGTGTCTGGTAAGAACATTGGGCCAGGTCCGGCGTTCTCAACGCAGGCATCCCTTGTTCTGCCCTCGGGAGTTACGTTTGTATCGTGCCTGCCAGGATGCACTCCGCCGACCGGCAGCGACGGTGGAACGGTTCAACTGATGTTTGGTACCGTCGAGCTAGGCGCCGCCATAAATTTCTCAGTGGTCGGACAGGTAACAGCCGGCAACGGAGCGACACTGACGGCAACGGCGAATCTCACAAGCTCCGTTCCCGAAATGTTTCCCGACACCAACACAGCGACCCGGAGCGTAAGGGTGGTGAACATTGTGCCTTTCACCGAGGCGAAGAAGATCGCGCTCGAGACTGAAGGGAACCACGTGTTAGCTCTACGTCGAGGCACCGTTTGGGCGTGGGGCAACAACCATTTCGGACAGCTAGGCGATGGCACGAACACGGACAGACTCACGCCGGTCCAGGTGGACGATCTGATGTCCGTGGTCGATATCGACGCCGGTCACAATTACTCCATGGCGCTTAAGAACGACGGCACAGTATGGACGTGGGGTGACAACGATCACGGCTCGCTCGGGATCGGCACAGCAACCCCTACGTCGTTAAACCGTGCCACTAAAGTGCCGAGCCTGTCTTCAGTGGTGGCGATTTCCGCGGGCTCGGGTCATGCTCTGGCGCTCAAATCAGACGGTACCGTCTGGTCCTGGGGATCGAACGCACTGGGTTATTTGGGACTCGGCACGCTGGATTCCGATCCGCATCCTACGCCGACTCAGATTCCCGGTCTCACCGGCATCGTGGCGATATTCGGGGGCGACGGGATCTCCTTTGCTCTAAACGCAGACGGTACTGTCTTCGGCTGGGGCACCCGTGGCAGCGGACAGCTAGGCGACGGCACTTTAAGCTTCGAATCAGTCTCGTCGCCGATCGAGCTACCCGCGTTGAGGGGAATGACCCGAATGGGTTCAGGAATAATTTCGACCACGATAATGAAGTCCGATGGCACGCTTCTCTCCTTCGGCAACAACTTCATGGGCCAGCTTGGCCGCGGTCTTCCGGACAATGGTCCATATCCGGTGCCGACGGTGATTGCAGGTCTCGCGGCGAAGGACGTCGTTAGCGGGTACACTCACGTCATCGTGACCGAGCCATCGGGCACGCTAAAGGGTTTCGGCCGTAACAATAGTAGCCAGCTTGGCACCGGAAGCAGCGGTTTAGCTTTTTACTCCACACCCATCGCCGTCCCGGATATTTCAAACGTCTTTGCTACGGCGGCAGGGCCTGACTCGACGCTGGCGATCACCGGCGATCCGGTCACCGGCGGAATCATTCGCGCCTGGGGCGGCAACACAAATGGCGTGCTCGGAAACGGTTCAGGTGTTCCGTCTCCCAAACCGGCGCCCGTAGTCGAGAACCTCACCGTTGCGACGCCGATCTTCAGCGTCGCCGCGGGAAGCATCACGGCGACTCAGGTGCAGATCGTCTGCGGCACTCCCGCCTCCGTCATTCACTTCACGACCAATGGATCGGATCCGACGGAGAGCGATCCTGTAATCGTGTCCGGCGGGTTCGTGAACGTGGACCAGTCGCTAACACTGAAAGCTAAAGCCTTTCGCACTGACTTTGCCTCGAGTGTCGTGAAGAGCGCGACGTACACTGTCGTCGCGCCGGCAGTACCCGAACTGCTGCTCGATCAATCAGGCCCCGCGCTGGACCAGGCCGCCGCACTCGACCTTTACACGTTCGTGCGAGATCCGTTCCCGGTGCTCAACCCGAACGACTTTCTCAAGCTCGGCTCGGACCGCAATACGCGCGTCGTCGTGTTTGTGAACAACTTGCAGTTGGGTCAAGGCAACCCCCCGACGCCAGTGGTCGTGAATATAGTCGGCAGTAATAGTCAGGCTTATGACGTGCCGGCCCAGGACGTGCGCGCTATAGCCAATAGCACGTTTGTTCAGGTAAGCTTCCGCTTGCCTGACAGCCTTGCCCCGGGCACTTGCACGATCAGGATCAAAGCTCAAGCACAAATCAGTAACCCCGGGACCATCAGGATAAAACCTTAGCCGTTATGAAAAGACTTCTGATATTGCTCCTCCTGGTGGTCGTCACTGCAAGCACGGCTGCCCCGCAATCGGGAAGAAGGATCACGAACCCGCAACCGACCTACACGGCCCCTGTTCAGCCGCCGGTGAATCCTGAACCTGAACCGCCGGCGCGGAGCACTGCAGCGCCGGCGCCACTAGCGTTCATCCCCGAGCGCCTGCGCGAACGTCAGATAAAAGGAATCCAGAAGGGCCAGTTTCGACTCGCGGACTTTCAGGGCAAAGTCATCGTCATCAATCTCTGGGCGTCGTGGTGTGGGCCATGCCGGCGCGAGATTCCGGAGTACGAACAAGTCCGCAAGAGTTACGAAGGGCGCGACGTGGAGTTTGTGGCGTTGACGACGGAAGATCCGGACGAGTCCCGTGACCAGGTGAACAAGTTCCTGCGTCAGGTCACTTTTGGTTTTCGGCTCGGTTGGGCCGACAACGAGTTGGCGCGCTTTTTGATGAACGGGCGCGGAGCGATTCCGCAGACGATCGTCATCGACGGCGATGGGCGCGTGATCAAACAGTGGAGCGGTTATGCGCCCGGACGCAGTGGCGACAGGTTAAAAGCCACCATCGATCAAGCCCTGCCGCAGTCAAGCCAGTAGATCTAATTGCCGATTGGCGATTGCCAATTGCCAATTTGCTACGTGCGAATCGTCACTCACTTCTGCGTGGCGTCCCGTATCGGGCGAAGCAATCGGCAATTGGCAATCGCCAATGCCTTTCTACTTAACGTATTCCCAGTGCCACGGCTCGTAGAAGTAAGGACGGAAGCCGAAGCGCTCCGCGTTCTTCACAAGCCAGCGATAAGCCGGCGTGTTCACCTGAATCGCGCGGTTCGAGTCCTTCGTGTCGACGGGATCGCCGCCGACGTAGAGATCCAGCGCGCGTCCGGTGAAGTGGGGGCTGTTATTCACCGCCAGCCCGGCGCTGCCGGAGTTCGGAGACTTGCGCCTCAACTCCTGCTGATATTCCGGCGTACGATAAGCGGAGACAATCTTGAAAAACCTTTCCGCTGGCGCGAGTTCGCCTGACGACATGTGTTTCAGATTCAATGACCGATCGGCGATGGCCGCAGCTATCATCTGTTTGTAAGCAGCGTGAGTTTCTCGTTGCACCTGGCGAAGCTCAGGCGCGCGTGATGGATCGTAGAAATCAGACGGCGGCGCCGTGATCAACTGATCAGGCGTCGCACTCGTGCGGTTCTTCAGACGGTTGCCTTGCCACTGGGCCACCAGCGCCATCCACGAACTCTCGTCGAGCACGCCGCTCGCGCCCAATCCACGTCTCTTCTGCCACGATGCGACTGCGGAAGCGAACTCCACGTCAACACTTCCAGCGTTCGTGTTGAGCGTCTTTCCTATCAATAGATCGTAGAGATACCAGCCGTGCTGCTGCTTTCCACCGAACGTCCAGCTCAATTCGTTCTTAAGCACGGCGTTCTGCGCGGCTGCGTTTGCATTTGCCGGTTTGGTGGGCGTTTTTAGAGCGGTCGTTTTGACTGGCAGATCACGTTGCGGCGGCGACGGTTGAGTACGGCTGACGTCTCCGCCCCCTAAGACCCGGAAAGAAAACACGCTCACCAGCATCGCAAGCGTAATCAGAATGAACCAGACGTGAACTCTGCCATTTTTCATAACTAAATTCCTAATGCCTTAGTAGGTGAGGTGTCGTGCCGGGGTCTTTTATCCGATGCACGAAACCGCCTCACGGTTGGACAGTTTTTCGCCTCAGTGACGACGCTTCTGATGTCTCGCAACGTTCGACCGCGCGCACCGCGATTTAGTTGTCTTCGCCGCGGCCTTTCTGCTCTTGCCGGTGGCCCGTTTCGGCGGCGCGGCATGCTTGGCCGGTTGCACGGGACCGCGCGCCTCTTCAAGCGATTCGGTGATCAAATCATCACTTGGACGACTTCCATTCACAAACGCAAATACATGATAGTTCGCGTTGCGCTCGCGAATCACTTCGATACGTCCTTCGGTCTTCAGGCGGGCAAGCTCGCCCATTACGAACGACTGTTCCGCCGCGCTCATGTAGCGAAAATCGATGTCGAACGCGAGACCGGTCGAATGCGGTGGCGTATCGATCAGCACGGCGTTGCGGTTCACTCTTCGCAGCGCGCGCTGGTACTGCTCCGGACGCACCAGCGAGCTCACCGGGAGCGGGCGATCGAACTGATGTTGATAAGCTGACGCGACTTCTTCCATCACTTTCAACGCCTGCGGACGCAGCGAACTGAGCATGTTCATCTTCAACGCCTGGCGATCGGCCGGTGAGTTGATGTCGTACGAGCGGCCGTTGAAGTTCTTCGCCAGTGCCTGGAGCGCGTCGTAATCGCGGAAGAGCCGGTCGCGGCTTTCGCTCTGGCCGTAGGACTCGTCGAGCTGCGCTTTGTCTTCATCGATCGCGTTCAGCTCTGATTGCAACGCGGAGATCTGCTTTTGCAGGTCGCGCTGTTTGGCCCGCTCGCGGCGGTTCAACTTTCCTGCCTGAGTTTTCAGCGATGCGATATCGGAATTGAGGCGCGATCGTTTTTGGTCGAGATCTTTGTACGCGGCGCTTAATTGAGTCTGGTTGTAGAGCTCGACGTTATGACCATCTTCGTAACGCGTGAAGACGCTTTCGTCTGTCTCTTCGCCGACGCCGAACAGCACGTACGAGTCAGTGACGGCGGGAATCGGCGTCAGTTCGCCGCGCTGGATCATTGCCGCGAGGTCCATGTAGTCCTGGCACGTGGGTACGCCGTATTTCGCGACTTCGGCGACCTGTGTCGCTAGAAACCAGTGGCGCTCGGTGTAGTGCTTCAGCTCAGGCGAGACCTCGACGCGCGCGTTCACGCCGGCCGGTTCGCCGCGGTCCGCTTTCACCTTCTCGACGGCCTCGGACCACGTGTACACGTGCCTGCCGCCGGCCACGGCGGCCGCCTGCACATTCGCCCGATGTTGCTTCCATCGCGGCAAGCCGAACCGGATTGCCGCCCACGCCGCGGCGCCCACCGCCGCGACCAGTAAGAGTACGAGAACAATTCGCTTGATCATGAATCGGCCGCTATCGAGTCACGCATTATAGAACAAACATAATTATTGACCGTGTCGGAGACGAAGCGTATCGTTTTATGCAAGAGTAGTTCCCCCGCCTGAAAACAACTCCCCCACAGACGCAAGGCGCTGGTCGTGTTCACTGTAAATCGACTCACAGTTGTATTTCTTGTCGCGCTTCTTCTGTTACCGGTTGAAGCGCTCGCGGTCACTAAGCGTAAGAACCGTCCGCTAACGCGCGCGGAGATAAAGAAGTCTGAGGCGAGGTTGAAGGAGTTGGGCTACCCGTCGCTGACGTTGTTTCAGAAGTGGGAGGATCGCAAAGTCACCGGCAGGCTTAATCGCGAAGAGTTCGAAGCGATCATGAACGCCGAAGCTCCGCAGCCGCGAGACCCGGGTTACGTGCACGTCGAAATCGACGTCGATCGGCAGATGCTCCTGGTGTTTGATGAGGACGGCGCGGTTCGCAAGATATTGCCCGTCTCGACCGGCAGCAACAGGCAATACAACGAGAAAGGAATGCGCGGACTCGCGTACACGCCGCGCGGGCGTTTCCGGATCTACGGGAAGATCGACGGCTGGAGAAAGTCGCCACTCGGCCTACTTTATTATCCGAATTACTTCAGCGACGGGCTCGCGATTCACGGCAATCCTGAAGTTCCTACCACGCCGCAGAGTCACGGATGCGTTCGCATTCCGATGTCAGCGGCGGTGGAGATGAGCAAACTTCTACCAGTGGGAACGATCGTGCTCATCTACGACAGCGAGTCGTTCGTCTCCGCCAAAGACTGGGCCGAGGCGGACAAGCTCAAGCAGGAAGCCATCATTCCCGACTAACTACTCACCAGAAGAGCAAGCGAGACTGTCGAATCCCACCAACGGCAGTTGGTGGATGCTTCACTCAACCCTTGCGTGACGAGTACTGCCCGAGCGTATTCGGAAACACCTGGACTTCCTGCGGAGCGCGCCCCTTGTCCGCCGCGAGGATCGTCTCGGCTGTCACACCCTTGCCGTACGTGTCTTCCATGTCGCTCTTCTCCGGCGAGATCACCGACCCTTTGAGCGACACACCGCCAAACAATCCCTTGCTGCGCGAGTAAGACAGGATCTGCGCGTCGAGCTTCACATCCGTCGAAGCGCTCGCAGTTCGTCCGACTGGCCCAGCCGCAACCGATCCCTCGCCGCCCAACTCAAACTTGTCCGACAACAGACTCTTCATCCCACTCTTGTTCATGATCAGCAGCACGAAGTCCGTCGCCTGACCTCCGATCTGCAACCCGACGCTTCCGCCCTTGATCTCGAAAAACGCCGGCGCAGACCAACCCGACGCCAGACGACAACTTGCAACACCGCGCCCGCCCTGTGCTCCGACGATGAACCCGCCCTTGACGACCTTCGGAAACACGAGCACGCACTCAGCCTTGTCGAGCAGATCGCGCGGGATCCCCTTGTCCGGCGTCGCCATGATCTCGTTCAGCACTTTCGCGGACTTGTCGGCTTGCTCGGCGCCTTCCTTCACTTTCGCGCCCCGGAGTGCCTGCGGGTTGACAGACACGCCCACCCAAAACACGACACACAGGATGCAAAACGCACTTCTCATGCAATTCATGTTTGCTTCCCCCTTTTTTTTCGGTAGGAGCAAGCTTATTCAATAGGAGCGGAGGCTGGAATACCAGCGATCTGGTATTTATTGCGGCGGTTTACACGTAGGCGGTTCAGGAGAGCGCGCGGCGGATGACTTCGCGGTCGTCGTCGAAGACTCGCGCCGCCCAGCGAAGCGAAAGAACGTAGAGCGTGACGTCAATCGCGAGCAAAAGGGCAATCGAAACGGCGACGAAGCTTTGACGATACAGCAAGTAGATCAAGACGGCCGCCGGCACGCTTCCGAAGATCATCCCCATCGCCGCGTCAACCGCCGATCCGCCGGAAGCAAACCGGTAGAACTGCATCTTGAACGCCAGTTTCACCGACAGGCAGTTTCCGTAAGTCGCATACGCCAGACCGACGAGCACAAGCTCCACGAAACCGACTAAAACGATCCAGGCTTCCATCTTCAGCAGTGCGAGCGGAAGAATCGTCGCGAACAGCACGACCATCACGACGGCGAACGCGACGTTCTTGCTCGCCAGTTTTTCTTTCGCGCTGAGCGGAAACAACGCGTAACGATCGAGGCCGAGCGGTTCGTCGAGACCGAAAGAGTTGAACACAATGCTGGCGCACGGCAGAAACAGCACCGGCAAAATAATCCAAAACGCCGTCGCTGACGGTGCATCGTTCGACGCCAGGTAGATATTAAAAAGGACGACAACCGGAAGACTGAAGTAAATGTCGAGCAGACGGCTGAAATAGCGAAGATCTTTCTTGAGCAGTCCGCCAAACCTGCCGGGAAGTTGAATCGAGCTCAGCAGCGAAAGACTCTGCGCGCGCCGCTCCCGCCGCGGCTGCAATGTAAACCTGAAGGTCCACAACGAGAGAAACGCAATACCAATCAGGATCACAACCAGAACGACAAGTGCGCGAGTGGGCGCGGGCGAAGCCGCGGCGTCCATAGCGAATTGATGAGGCATTAATTCCGGTAACGAACCTATGATCTGCGTCTGTTTCGAAAACCAGAGCAGATCCGCTGCCGCAGCCAACAACAACAGGACCGCGAATGCCAGCTTTCGCATGAACGCATTGTTCAGGATGTGCGTAAGCGTCAACCCGCTGAACAATGCGATTAACACTAAAACAAACAGTGCCAATGCTCCGGTGAGTGGATGCGCGGCCAGTGCCAACGGGTACAGCAGCGCCAGGGAAACCACGCCGATGATCCACGTGACCGGGGAGAAGAAAAGCGAACCGAACCTGATCGCGAACAGCTCGTGAGTGGATAACGGAAAACGCAGCAAACCGCGGCTCGAGATCGATCGCGTCGACTCCGCCAGCGCCGGCATCATCCACACGAGAAACCCCAACGTCAGCAGCGTCTGATATCTCGACGTCTGACCATTGGCAAGTTGCTTCGCCACGAGCGGGAGCTGTTGCAGAAACCTGACGACGACGATGCCGCCAAACACCACCACTATGCCCGCGTTGTGCCGCGTGAGACTCGTCGCGCGGCGGAACCTGCGCCAGTACGCGCGCCACTGATAGCGCAGCACCGCCGTTACCCGATCCATTCCAACTCCTCGACGCTCCGTCGTTCGACGTGTTGGAAGTAGACGTCTTCGAGAGTCTGACCAGCAACAGTGATCTCTTTCATCGTGTGAGAACAGACAACCTCACCATGCCGGATCACGGCAAAGCTGTGGACCAGGCGTTCGACGACTTCCAGAATGTGCGACGTAAGAAAGATCGTGATGCCCTTCCCTGCCATGACCAGCAGCAGGTCCTTGATACTGCGCGACACCACCGGATCGATCCCTTCGAAAGGCTCGTCCAGAAACAGGATCTTCGGATTGTGAATCAGCGCCATCGCGAGCGCGCACTTCTTTTTCATCCCGAACGACGATTGATCGACAAATGCATGGCGGTCGGACCACAGGTCGAGATAGTTGAGCAACTGTTCGGCGCGCGATTCAGTGTCTCGACGCCTCAAACCGTAAATCGGACCGCACATCATCAGGTGTTCCCAGATCGTCAACGAGTCGAAGAGCGCGAGATCCTCGGGCAGCACGCCGATTCTCTGTTTGATTTGTAGTGCCGACGTGAGGATCGAAGAACCGTCGATCAGCGCGTCTCCAGCGGATGGCTTGAGAATGCCCGTGAGCATTTTGACAGTCGTCGACTTGCCGCTGCCGTTAGGTCCCAGAAATCCGAAGATCACGCCTTTCGGAACTTGCAGGTTCAAATCCTGAACGGCAACAAACTCTCCGAATCTTTTGGCCAGCCCGATGGTCTGAATCATGGCTTGACTGAGATGCGCCCGACGTTCGATGGCGAACCGTTGACGGTGACCGTCACGAACAGATCTCCGGAACTGAGGTTCTCCGGCAGGCGAACGACGAACTCCGCAAAAGGAAATCTCGAAAACCCGATGACCGCTTCAAGTGGAAGCTGAAACTGGTTCTGTTGTGCATCGACCGCAGTTATGACGATTGCTGGAAATGTTGGTGTGAACTGAACCTGCTCGACGAAAAGGGAGATTCTGGTGCGGGTGTCCACACTGAAGTTCGGCTGGGTTATCAGGGTGAAGGGCGCTGCTACGCGCGTGACAGAATTCACCGTGATCGCGCGGTCAGTGTCTGGTTCGGTCACGAGCACCGGTTCGTTGTCGGTGATGCTGATGAGAGTCGTGCTCGGATTCGCCAGGTCGACCTCGCCCGTCGGGTTCATCAGCTTGATCGAAAACTGCTCCGTGCTTTCGCGAAGCAGGTCTTCCGTGATCGGAATCGTGATCGTTCTCTGGAACGTACCTTCCGGAAAACTCAACGTGCCACTGACGGCGGTGTAATCTTCGCCCGCCTTCGCAGTGCCGTCCTCGGTTGTATAGTCGACGGTGATTGGCCCAACGCCCGCGGCGTTTCCACCGCGAGCCACCGTTACCTGAATCGTGCCTATGCCTTCGGCGACCGTGCGCGTCGCTTGCGTAAACAAAAGATGGTTCGCGGAGAGCGCGATGAAGTCGGCGATCTTGTCGCCGTCGAGCGCACTGAAGTCGTGTGTTTGCGGGCTGAAGACGTAGTTCGCGCCGATTGGCCTCACGATGTATGTTCGTCCCGCCGATACGTTGGTAAACGAGTAATGGCCGTTCGCGTCGGTAACGGTTGACGGTGGAGTGAAGCCGGTCGTGTCGTCGAGCTGGACCGTGATTCCCTGCTTCGGAGTTCCGAGTCGCGTGATCGTGCCGCTGATGGTGTACTTCGCGATGACGAGATCGAAATTCGCGACCTGGTTCGCGCTGAGGTTGTTGAATGTAACGCTGCTCGGCGTGACGTTGAAGAACTTGCTCGTTATGAACACGGTGTAGTTTCCGCCGGCGGGAAGAAGCCCGAACGAGTACTGCCCGTTGTTGGTAAACACCGTTCGATTCACAGTGCCCGTGAGATTGACGAGGATGTCGCTGGCGCCGATGCCGGTGACTGTGCCGCTGATTGAAAACGCGACGAAGGCGGTGAAGTTCACTGTTTGGTTCGTCGATAGGTTGTTGATAGTTATCGAAGATGGATTGAAGCCGAAGCCTGCCTTCGAGATGTCGATTCGATAGTTCCCGGCTGGCAGACCGGTGAACGAGTACGCGCCGTTGTTGTCAGTCTGCGTTGTGCTGTTGAAGGTCGCGAACATGTCGAGCTTAGCGCCGCTGATCGGCGTGCCGTTTCCGTCCTTGACCACTCCCGAGATCGTGAATGTCGATATCGGCGCGCTCGACGCAGGCGCCCACGACGGTGCGCGCGAGCTCGAGAAGTTGTTTGTCAGTTTCGTCTTGTTAGTGCCGTCGATGTTGATCGTGTAGACCGCCGGTTTGAAGTCGTTATTCGGATCGAGGGCGACGAAAACAAAGCGGCCGCCGTCCGGGGACCACGAAGGATTGAAACCATCGTGTACGACGTTGACGAGGTTGGAGCCGTCTCGATTGATGATGTTGAGCCCGATATTGCTGGTGCCGTTCAGATCGAACGCGATTCGCTGGCTGTCCGGTGACCATGTGGGATTGCGGTCGTCGGCGATGTTGTCGGTGAGTCTGGTTTGGTTACTGCCGTCCGCATTCATCACGTAGAGCTCGGTGTCGGCGAGGCCGTCGCGCGTCGAGTTGAAGACGATTCGCGAGCCGTCCGGCGACCACGCCGGCCCGCCATCTCCGCTGAAGATCGGTCCGCCGCCATCGGTACCCAGTTGGATGTTGGCGGTTAGTTGGACCAGGCCCGTGCCGTTCGCGTTCATCACCCAGATCTCGCTTTTTCGCTGACCGTTACGATTGCTGCTGAACACGATCTTCGAACCGTCAGGTGACCACGAAGGATGCATGTTGATACTGAAGTCGAGCTGTGGCGTGGCCGTGGTCAACGCGACGACGTTGGTGCCATCCGCGTTCATCACGTAGATGTCGGTTTTGAAACCGATATTGCGATTGAACGCGATCTTCGAGCCGTCGGGCGAGTAGACGGGATTGTCGTCGAGCACCGAGCCGCCGGGCGTGAGTATCGTCTGGCCCGTGCCGTCTGCATTGATCAGCAACAGGCGTCCGGAGTCTTCGGCAAACACGATCTTCCCCGAACCGCTCTGGGCGTTGATAGTTGAAGAAAAAAGCAGGACGGCAGCTATAAAAAAGAGGATGAGTTTGGGGGTAGGTCTTAACATCCGGGCAAAAGAGGCTACGCAATCGGTGCGGACTGGGAGACAACAAAAGATACCACAAACAGGTACTAACATCGATAGCCGGTTGGCGGTGGTGTCTTAATTTCACTCTGCGATTCTCTGCGTTCCTTTTGCGGCTCTGCGGTTACTGCTTTTACTCGACGTTTACCGCAAGACGCGGAGGGACGCTGAGATACGCAGAGAACATCTCCAAACCAGACAGTCCCCGGCTGGCAGTTCGTTTCTCCTTTCCCGCTTTTCCGTTTAAGCTAAACGGCATTCGTTTACAGAGAGAAGCATGACGCCCGTATCGATTCTTGATCTCGTTCCCGTCATCCTGGGCGAAACGCCGCGTGAGGCGTTGCGCAAGAGCCTCGGTCTGATTCAGCACGCCGAGAGGTTGGGTTACAAGCGCTACTGGGTTGCCGAACATCACAACATGACGGGCATCGCGAGCGCCGCCACTTCCGTTGTGATCGGTTATCTCGCCGGTGGCACGTCGACGATTCGCGTCGGCTCGGGTGGGATCATGCTGCCGAACCATTCGCCGCTCGTGATCGCAGAACAGTTTGGGACACTGGAATCGATCTACCCGGGCCGGATCGATTTGGGGCTCGGCCGCGCGCCGGGAACTGATGCGCGAACCGTGCGGGCATTGCGTCGCGCTCCGGGTCGTGCCGATGACTTTCCGCAGGACGTCATCGAGTTGCAGAAGCTACTCGCGGCGCCGGAATCGGGACAAGCCGTGCGTGCAGTTCCGGGCGCGGGGACTGAGGTTCCGATCTGGATACTCGGATCGAGCACGTTCGGCGCTCAACTCGCCGCGCAGCTCGGACTGCCTTACGCTTTCGCGTCGCATTTCGCGCCCGATGCTTTGTTGTCGGCGCTCGACGTCTACCGGCGAGAGTTCAAGCCGTCGAAACAGTTGGACCAGCCGTATGCAATGGCGGGCGTCAACGTCGTTGCCGCTGAGAGCGATGACGAAGCGCGTCATTTGTTTACTACGATCCAGCAGTCGTTTACGAACCTCGTGCGCGGCGCTGGTGGCAAGCTGCAACCGCCGATCGGGAACATTGATGATTACTGGACGCCGGTCGAGAAGCAGCACGCGTCGCAGATGCTGAAGTATTCGATTGCGGGTTCGGCTGAGACGGTGCAGAAAGGGTTGCACGACTTCGTTGCGTTGACTAACGCGGATGAATTGATGGTTGTGACGCATATCTATGATCACGCCGCGCGGCTCAGGTCGTACGAGATCGTAGCTGAGGCTGTTCGGAAAGTTGTTCGGAAATAGGAGGGTGCGTTATGAGCATCCACAAGAGCCGGACGATCAGAATCCCTTACCACTGAGGTGATCCATGGAATTTTCAGAATTCGTACTCGCCCGTATTTATGAAAACATTCAGCCCATCGATCGTGGTGAACGCTACGAGGAT
>DASURS010000020.1:0-25502 GCA_036279935.1 Pyrinomonadaceae bacterium | reverse complement strand
GGCGCTGTCGCGAACTCGCTCGAACGTCTGAAAACAGCCGCGAAGAAGAACGAGAACACGATGCCCGCGACTATCGAAGCAGTGCGCGCGTACGCCACGCTCGGCGAAATCTGTTCATCCCTCCGCGACGTCTACGGGATCTACGAGGAGCCCGCGTTCTAATCAGCCAAATATGTCAAATCGAAAAATCCGTGTACTGGTAGCAAAGCCTGGTCTTGACGGTCATGATCGCGGCGCGAAAGTCATCGCGCGAGCGCTTCGCGACGCAGGGATGGAAGTCATCTACACGGGGTTGCGCCAGACGCCGGAGATGATCGCCGCCGCCGCGCTTCAGGAAGACGTCGACGCCGTCGGCGTGTCGATATTGAGCGGCGCGCACAACACGCTCTGTCCTCGCATTGTTCAGTTGCTGCGTGAAAGAGGGATGAACGACTGTCTGGTCCTGGTCGGCGGTATCGTGCCGCAGGAGGACCTGCCGAAATTGAAGGAGCAAGGCGTTGCCGAAGTTTTCCTTCCCGGCACCTCGACGGAAGACATCGTCAAGTTTTTGAGAGAGAACGTGAAGCCGCGCGACTGACCGTTATCTGACAGAGGCAGTCACTTATCTTTGTTGAGGAACTTCGCAATTCGCTGCCGGCAATCTTCCGTGAGCCGCGCGATGACGTTTACATCGGCGCCGGTTTCCAACGCATCCGTAAACGACAGACCATCCACCTGGTAGAGCAGTCCTTTAGTTAGCGCGACCGCGGTCCTGCTCAGCTCGCCGAACTTGCGCACGTATTCGCTCACGTCCGCGTCGAATGTATCGTCACTGAAAACCTGATTGACAAACCCGATCTCTTTCGCATGCGCCGCGCCGATCTCTTCGCCGCGAACGAGCAGCTCAAACGCTCGCTTCTCGGAGACGTTGCGCCGCAGAATCGCCAACACCATCGCCGGAACGAAGCCGATCTTCACTTCCGGATAACCAAACCGCGCTGTTTCCGATGCCAGCACGAGATCGCACGCGCTCGCGAGTCCGCAGCCACCCGCCAACGCACGGCCTTTCACTGCCGCAACCACTGGAGCAGGGATCTGGCGGATTAAGAGGAAGAGTTCCAACAGCGACCGCGCGTCGTCGGCGTTATCGGCAACGGATGCCTGCGCAACCTTTTGGATGGCTGAAAGATCCGCGCCCGAACAGAAGTCTTTGCCGGCGCCGGATATGACGATAACTCGCACGCTTTCGTCGCCGGCCGCCTGCTTGAGACCCTGCTTGATCGCGGCGATCAGTTCGTCGTTGAGCGCGTTCCTCTTTTCGGGCCGGTTGAGGGTGATGCCGGCGACTGAGTTGTCGACCGAGTAGAGGATCATGAGCGTTTGAAAATCGCTTCTTCTTCTTCGTCGGTCAGGTCGATCTCCATGCGCAGCAGCGCCGACGAGAAGGTCTTTCCTTGCGCGTCGGTCATCAACGACAACGTGCCGCCGCCGCCGAGACTCTCGTGCAACAGGAAGTTCAACGCGCCGAGATTCGGCAACTCGAATCGTTCGACCTGGCCGCGACAGATCCCCTGGAAGTGTTTCTTGACGCGATCCGCCGTCACCTCGCGCACGAGCAGCGGGTAGAACTCTTCCTTCAACGCGATGAGCCCGATGTTTGCGGTGTCGCCCTTGTCGCCTGAACGCGCGTGGGCCAGTTTCACTAATTTTACTTTCACGCGTCGAGCACCTCGACCGATGTTGTGATCTCTTCTTTCGGAATCAGCGCGGGCCAGTAGGCCACGATCTCTTCGACTTTCGGACGCCCGCCGGCGAAGCCCGTCACGACGGGTGGTCCAGTAAGAATCAACGGCGCGATCTCTTTTGTGAAACGCTCAATGGCGGCACGATCGGGTCCACGTACGCCAACGCGCAGTTGGACTTCAGGAAGATCGGCGCGAGGCGCACCGGCCAGCGGTCCGTGCGTCGCGTTCACCCCGACATACTCCGTCAGGATCTGATCGAACTTGAGCCCCAGCTTATCGAGGCGCGTGCGGAGAATGCGATTCGCGGCCTGCGCCTTGTCGTACGCTTCGGGCCACGAGTAGACCAGCGTGCCGACTGCTTTGAAACCCGCTGAATAACTGATCGAGACTTTCAAAAACTCCGTCGCCGGCCGGCCTTCGATGCCGAAGACGCGCACGCGATTGCGGCCGTCATATTCGAGATGAATCGTCGTGAAGTCGGCGACGCAGTCCGGCGTGATGTACTCGTGCGGATCGCCCATCTCGTAGACGAGCTGTTCCTTGATCGATGGAATCGTCACCCAGCCGCCGGTGCCGTCGTGCTTCGTAACGACAAAGGTTCCATCAGGCGAGGCCTCGACGATCGGGAAACCGACTTCGGCGAGGTTCGGAACAGTGCGCCAGCCAAACTGACAATTTCCTCCGGATGCCTGCGCGCCGCATTCGATGATGTGCCCCGCGATCGTGCCGGCGGCAAGCCGGTTCCAATCGTCCGCGGCCCAGCCAAACTCGTGAATCATCGGCGCGAGTGTCAGTCCTGTGTCGGTGGCGCGGCCGGTGATGACGATCTGCGCGCCGGTGTTAAGCGCTTCGACCAGCGGCGCGGCGCCGAGGTACGCGTTCGCGCTTTGAATGCGATCGCGAACCGTCGACAACGGCTCGTCAGTGTCCATGTTGCGAAGCTCGATGCCGCGTGAAAGCAACTCGTCGATCCGCGACATGATGTCGTCGCCGGTAACGATCGCGACGCGGACTTTGCCGCCAAGCCCGAGCTCGCGGGCGACGTCGATCACGGCGGTGGCGCAACCGCGCACATTCACGCCGCCGGCGTTCGCAGTGACTTTGATGTTTCGTTCGACGCACGCCGGGAGAATGCGCTTCATCAACGGAACGAAGTCTTTCGCGTAACCGGCGCTTGGATCGCGGGCTTTCTGCTTTTGCATGATCGACATCGTGACTTCCGCCAGGTAGTCGAGCATGAGGTAATCGATTGGCCCACCTTCGACCTGGCGCACGGGCGCGTCAGGAAGGTCGCCCCAAAAGCCTTGTCCTGCTGCTATTCGTATTTTTTCCTTCATCGGTCGACGTGCGAATCTGTGTGATCTGTGAAGACACAGATAACACAAATTGCACGGTTCGGTCTATTCAGCGTCCTGCCGTGCTGGACTCGGACTGGGAGTCGGACTCGCAGTAGGGCTGGCCTCCGGACTCGGCGATGCTTCAGGAGACGGCGATGCGCCGGGCGATGGTGCGGGTGATGGCGACGCGCCCGGTGATGGTACGGGCGATGGTGATGCCGTCGGCGATGCTGATGGTGATGGTGATGGTGTTTGAGCCGGCATCGGCGTCTCAGGAGTCGGGGTCTCCGGCACCGGGGTCGGCGGCGTTACGGGTGTCGCCGGGTTTGCCGGAGTAGCCGGTGTTGCGGGGGATCTTACTTCAGTGCCGGAGAGATCTGGCTGCGCGGTCTGGGCGTTGAATGAAACGACCAAACCTGTCAAAAGCAGCAGTGAACCCAACATTCTAGCGCTCATGAATCTCCTCCCATGTTCGTCGACGGCGCACCCAAAGCGGATCACGCCGGAAATACGCGTCAAAAGGGGTCAAATCACAAGCAGGTGTAAAAGGGAGGTTCGATCTTAAACAACACCCGGCGGGATGACAAACTGCCCGAGGTGAGGGCCGCTGAAATTCTGACCCGCGCGCAACGCAAGCCCAAGCGCTTCGCGCGTGTCTTCGGGCGCGATCACCGCGTCGACAAAACCGCGCGCGGCTGCGTATTTCGCGTCGAGTTCCCGGTCGTAGGTTTTCCGGACTTCGTCCATTTCGGCATTCAACGCTTCATCCGGCGACTCGCCGTTCTTTTTCAACTTCTCCAACTGGCTGCCGAAGACGGCCTGCACCGCCGAGTCGCCTTCCATCACGCCCATGCGACCGGTTGGCCAACTGAAGATGAAGTCGGGGTCGAAACCCTGTCCGGCCATTGCATAGTAGCCGGCGCCGGAAGCGTGGTTGACCGTCAGCACGATCTTCGGCACGACAGCGGTGGCCATGGCTTCGACGAACCTTGCGCCCGCGCGAATGATTCCCGAGTGTTCCGCATCTGGTCCAACCATGAACCCGGAAACGTCCTGCACGAACAGCAACGGCGTTTGGTGTCGATTGCACGTCTCGATGAAGTACGCGACCTTCTCCGCGGATTCGGTGTAGACGATGCCGCCGAAGCGCGGCGGCTTGCCCCCGGGCGCGCGCACCATGCCGCGATGGTTCGCGATCACGCCGACCTGGATGCCGCAAATCCGCGCATGGCCCGTGATCATCTCTTTCGCGTAGTCCGCCTGAAACTCGTCGAGATGGCCGCCGTCTAGCAGACATTCGAGAAGTTTTCTGACGTCGTATGGCTGTCGATGATCTTCGGGGATGATGTCGTACAACTCTTCGAGCGGTCGCAGCGGTTCACCTGGTTCCTCGGTTGCCGCCGTCGTCTTTGTCACCGGCAGTTCGGAGACAAACTCGCGGATTTTCGCGATACAAGTCTGGTCGTCTGCGACGCGATAGTGCGCGACTCCGGAAAGCTCGTTGTGCGTGCGCGCGCCGCCAAGCGTTTCGTTGTCGATCGTCTGGCCGGTCGCGCCTTTAACGAGATTGGCGCCGCCGAGTCCCATGAACGAAGTGCCATCGACCATGATGATGATGTCAGACAACGCCGGCAGATACGCGCCGCCGGCGATGCATGGTCCCATGACCGCCGAGATCTGCGGCACCTTCAAATAACGCCGCATGATCGAGTTGTAGTAGAAGATGCGGGCCGCGCCGTACTGCCCAGGAAACACTCCGCCCTGGTACGGCAGATTCACGCCGGCTGAGTCGACGAGGTAAATGATTGGCAAGTGAGACCGCATCGCGATCTCCTGAGCGCGCAGTATCTTTTTGATCGTTTCCGGCCACCATGAACCGGCTTTCACCGTCGCGTCGTTTGCGACGACGACTACTTCCCTGCCCTCGACGCGCCCGACAGCAGTAACAACACCAGCGCCCGGAGCGCCTCCCTCGTACTGGTCGTAGGCGACGAGGAGTCCGATCTCCTGATGGTACGAATCATTATCGAGCAACAGTGCGAGTCGTTCGCGCGCGGTGAGCTTGCCTTGCTGGTGTTGGCGTTCGATCTTGTCCGGACCACCGCCGAGACGGAGCCGCGACTCGAGCTGCTGAAATTCGTCGGTGAGTTGGCGTAGACGTTTTGGTGTTTCGACTTTTAAGGTCTTCATGTTTACAGGATCAAAGACTCAGCCTTGCTGCCAGAGCAAACGACGCAGTCGGTCGATGTTCGCTTTCGCGGGAACGCCCTCGATGATAACAACTCGTGAGCCTCGCATTTCTATGGAGCCACGGCCGGCGCGGCCTTTCCAATCGTTCCGCTGCTCACCGGTGACCGAACCGCTCGCAAGAGTGGCAGAGGCGCCATCGTAACGCTTTTGCGATCGTTTCAAGTAAGCTTCATAAAACTCCTTCGCGTCGGCTGGCGTGTCCCACGTGCTGACCTGCGCTAGAAACACATCCGACGGCCGCGGTCCTTCATAGACCGCAAACCGATCGCCGCCCCAACCCGCCGCCGCTCTCTTCGACACGCCCGCGTCATTGAGATACTCGTCGAGCACGAGGTAGTAGCCCCACTCGCCGTTGACATCGCTATCGATCAATTTCCATCCTGGGCCAAGGGCGCGCCGGAAGTTGGGCAACGTGAGCTTCACCGGAGCTTCCGCGGAGAAATACTTTTCCGGATGCAGGATCTGCTCGCTGGACTTCGGCAAGTCCGTAAACGCCTTCGACACCAGTTCCCATCCACCACGCCGATAGACTTGCGTGGCCCACTGCGATCCTTCCTGATACGGAAACAGCAGTGACAACTGCAACGCCCGCGGCGCTTGCTTGAACTGTTCCGATGAAGTTTCCTGAGACGTGCGGATAAAGGCGAGCGCGATCATCGGGTGCTTCGCAAGGTAAAGGGTCATCGCCAGCGTCGCATCGCCTTCGATCAACGCATGGGCGGCAAGCTCGGCATCGGAGTCACCCTTGGGCCACTTCTCAAACCGTTTAAGATTGAAGTGCTGATCCTGCAACGCGTGGGTCAGTTCGTGGGCCATCACGGGTTTCTGGCCGTCGATCTCGATCCAGTCGGCCAGGTAAAACTGCTGCGCGCGCGGATCGTAATAGCCGGCGACCTGCTCGGTCAGCAGCTTGATCAGGAATGGACGGTACGCGAAACGCGCAGGGGCGAGTCCAAACGCCTTCAGGAGCACCTCGGTGGCGTGCATTTCGGCGGGCGTCGTGTCGTCGTCCAGGTTCTTGATAATCATCCGCTCGATCTGGGCGCGGGACTGGGCGCCGCTCTTGACCGCCCTCAAAATCGACAGCTCCCGGATCTCGCTCGTTTCCTCGAGGACGTCCTGCGTCGTGGAGACCAATGCGGCGTTTTGGGCCGTTCGGGCCGTCGCACGCTGGGCAGACACCTGGGGCAGCCAGGTCCCGGCTATGAGACAGAAGAGCACCAGCAGGGCCAGGGCGCTGCTAAATTTCTTTGACATAATGGGCGTTCACTCTTTATAGTCCGCAAAACGTTAACAAGATGGATGGATCGGAGTTCCTTCTCACTTTGAAGAGTTCGGAAGGTTTTGCTCAGATGACCAGCCCTGCTCCTGACGATGTATTCGGCGTTTGGCACGAAACCATGCTACGCGTGCGTTATGCCGAAACCGACAAGATGGGCATCGTTTATTATGCCAACTATTTGGTCTGGTTCGAAATCGGCAGGACAGATTACTGTCGCGCCCGCGGATTCTCGTACCGCGACATGGAAGAAGACGACAACGCGTTCCTCGTCGTCGCCGAGGCGTACTGCCGGTACAAAGCCCCGGCTTATTACGACGACGAACTGATCGTCCGCACTCACATCACCGAACTGCGCAAGCGCTCGCTGCGATTTGGGTACGAAATCGTCCGGGCCGCCAGCGGACAGGTCGTCGCGGAGGGCGAAACGGGGCATGTCGTGACCGACGCAAGTGGAAGAGTCCGCTCGTTCCCCGAGGGATATGCGCAAAGATTGTTAGCTCCGCCGCTCGTCAAGTCTCACCCGGGCGCGGTCGTTCCGACGGAGACCGCACCAGAGTAAACACCATACAACGTCATTTCCTCGGTCCGTGCTCGACTGAACACGGATGCCACAACTTGTCCCCCGACGGTGTTTCAAAATTGACGGATATTCACACGCACGTTTTTTGTAACTTTTCCTGAACGCGATCGTTTTAGAGTAAAGCCTCGCCGCTACTTCCGATAGCAACGAGGCTTGGATGACAACACAAGTTCGATCGCCTCGCGGCGCTCAAAGCTGCATCGTCGACGCCCGCATCTTAGCGCACCTGGTGGACGAGCTTCAATCAAGGAGTCGTTACCATGCGTCGCTATGCGTTACTGATCGCGATCATTGCCCTCACCCTGTCTGTTAACGTTTCTGCCCAGTCACAGACGCCTGAAGCCGCAGTTAATCACTTCAAAAACGCTTTGAAGAAAAGCGGAAATGGCGATCTCGACGGCGCAATTGAAGACTACACTCGCGCCATCGTCCTGAGCTCACGCCTGGACGGCGGCCGCTACACAGCAAATCGCCCAGCAGGAAACTCTTTCACCGGCGGGAATGACGCTTCGAGCGACAACGTCACCGTCGTCGATCCGTTCACCGCCAACGCCTACACCAACCGCGGACTAGCTCGTTATCAGAAAGGCGACATCGAAGGCGCGCTTGCCGATCTCGATCAGGCGATCCGCATCCGTCCAGGTCTCGCGACCGCGTATCTCAACCGCGCCGCCGTGCAACGCGCAGCCGGGAACACCGAAGCCGCCCTGAAAGATCTCGACCGCGCCATCGCGCTTCAGAAAGACTTCTTCGAAGCGCTCAGCAACCGCGGCAGCGTGCGGTTCGATATCGGCGACACGCAGGGCGCGCTCGCGGATCTCAATCGCGCGATCGAACTCAACGACCGAGTCGCCGAACCGTACTACCAACGCGGCTATCTCTATCTCGGGTTGAAGCAGTTTGATACCGCCATTGCGGACTTTGAACGCGCGATCAAGTGGGCGCCAAACATGGCGTGGGCTTATCAGGGCCGCGGCACCGCGTTGATGTACAAAGGCGACATGGAACACGCAATCGAGAACTTCGACCAGGCAATCGCGCGCGATCGGGCGATCGCGTGGGCTTATTTCAACCGCGCAGTGTCAAAACTGTATCTGGGACAGGATCCGGAAACGGATGTGGCGGAGTGCGTCAAACTACGACCGGATCTGAAAGCGCAACTCGACCAGCGCCTCGAACTTGCTAAACACCTGGGGCGAATTGCAAGGCAGGACTGACTATTGATCGTGACTTAGGTTTAACCGTTCGATCGTGCGGGCGCGGCCGTTGGATTCGTCGACGTCGATGACGGCCGCGCAGATCCGCACCTGGCCGCTGGCGTGGTCGGCGCGTCGGGCAGTCACTGAAGTGAAGCGCGCGATCACGTCTGCTTTGTCCATCCCGATCACACCGGCGTAACTTCCCGTCATCCCGAGATCCGTTAAATAGGCCGTACCTTCAGGCAGGATCCTCTCGTCTGCGGTCTGTACATGCGTATGCGTACCGAGCACTGCCGAGACGCGACCGTCGAGGTGCCAGCCCATCGCGACTTTTTCAGACGTCGCTTCGGCGTGAACATCGACGATGCGCACCTTCGTGTCGGC
The DNA here is from genome assembly GCA_036279935.1 of Pyrinomonadaceae bacterium. GTDB lineage: Bacteria > Acidobacteriota > Blastocatellia > Pyrinomonadales > Pyrinomonadaceae > PSRF01. Next base: position 16,746 of record DASURS010000020.1, on the reverse strand, counting down.
GGGTATCTCGCTGAGCATCTGCTCGATTGCGCGAAACGGATCGTCGACCGGCGGCATGAACACGCGACCCATGACGTTCATCACCGCGGCGCGCACGCCGTTCACTTCACCGAGCCAGTAACCGCTTCCCGGTGTGTTCGGCGGGTAGTTTGCGGGACGGAGGAGTCGTGGTTGTTTGCGGATGTAGTCGATGGCTTCCTTCTTGTCGAAGATGTGATTGCCGGAAGTCATGACGTCGACGCCGTGGGCAAACAGTTGTTCGCACAGGGACGGCGTGACGGAGAAGCCGCCGGCGAGGTTTTCGGCGTTCATAATCGCGAGGTCGATCTGGTGTTGTTCGCGGATATCCTGGATGCGTTCGAGCACGGCTACTCGGCCGGGCTTGGCAACCACGTCTCCGATCATGAGGACTTTCATAAGGTGAATTCGGTTAGATACAAAAAAAGCCGCTAATCAGGAGTCGAAGCATCGTGAGCGAACGAATCACGATCTACGATTCACGATTCGCGGTTTCTGGCGGAAGGGAGATCCGCATTGCCGTTCCGAAGCCGTAATTGAACCTGCATAGACAGGTGGGTGACCTCTTAATGCCGCAGCCTCCGGCAATTCTTAACGATGAAGAAGTGCACTGGCTAGGCGACCTCGGTCTCCCGAATCAACGGCGTTGGCTCAATCATCGTACACTCGGTGACGAACACCGCAGAACGTTTCCCTCCGCCGCGAGGGATAGTAACACAAGAGCCAGAGGGCGAGAAGTGGGTCGTAAATCTCAGATTTGAGATCTCAGATCTGAGATCTTAATGCCGGCGCCGCCTTGTTCGTTCTCGAGGCTGGTGCGGACTTTCAACAAGCGGTCGAGCATTTCGGCGCATTCGGCGCTGCGAGCAGCGAGTTGCGCGTCGGCTTGTTCGTGCATGTTCTTGAGCCGGTGAAGTTCGTCTGCGATGTGCAGGGCGGCGAGGATTGCGACTTTCAGGGAGTCGACTGTCAGAGTGCCGGAAGAGATCTCGCGCATCCGGCTGTCGACAAATTCGGCGAGCTGAATGATGTATTCAGTGTCGCCGTCAGACCTGATGTTGTAGGTCTGGTTATAGATCTCGACACGAATGGTGGGACTACTGCTCGTGGCTTCCATGCTGCCTTTATTGATCATTCGGCTGATACCGGAACTCATCTGAGTTCCTCGGCCATCTCCGGATCGAGAGCGGCGACGGCATCGAGCATCGCTTCGACTTTCGTGCGGATCGTTTCACGTTCGGCGAGCAGCTTCTCGACCTGACTTTCGAGTCGCTCCTTCTCATTCAAGACGTTGCCCATATCGCGGTGGATGAGCGAGAGTTCCTTTTCGAGGTTCTCTTTTTCCTGGCGCAGGGTTTTGGTAAGTTCGATGGTCCGGTAGATCTTATCTTCGAGATGAGAAAACTTTTCCAAGCCTGACAGGCCAACCATCTTTTGTCTCCCGTGAATGCGTATGACTGAACGTGAAAATCGGCGACAGCGATTATCCGTCTTCGCGGTTGCAAGCGCAAGACTCATTTCGCAATCGAGCAAGATTTATTTTTTAACGTTGCTCGGCAGCGAACGTCTTCAACAAAGACGACGTGATTTGCGAGTGCCGCTCTTCCACTTCTTCATCGCGCAACGTGCGCTCATCGGAGCGATACTCGAGCCGCAAAGTCACGGAACGTTTGGAGGCAGGGATGTTTGCACCGGCGAAGGTGCCGACAAGCATCACGTTGCGGCAATCCGGAACATGCTGGTTTCTCACCGCATTCAGGATCTCATCCAGCGGCACACTGCGATTCAACAACAACGAGATGTCGCGCATCACCGACGGATAACGCGGCAACGGCGTGTACTGAACAAGCGTCGCCGGTCCAATGACTAACGATCCGAGATCGAGCTCCACGACGTAAACCGGCTGGCGGAACTTGTAAGCGGAAGCAACAGTTTCAGAAAGCCGCCCGATGGTCCCAATCTCAACTCCGTCAGCACGCTTGATCACCGCCGCTTGTCCGGCTCGAAGATGTTTCGCGGAAGTGCCTGCGAAGACGAGCGGGCTCAAATTCATCGAGTCGACGGTAGCTTCGAGTGCGCCTTTGAGATCGTAAAAGTCCAGCTCGCGATCCGCCTGCGCCTTGTTCTCTTCAACGGCAGCGCCAGTCGCAACCATCGCCAATGCAAGCGGCTCATTGGGCAGTTCCCCAGCACGAGAAACACCAAAAACACGCCCGATTTCGAACAAACGGACGTCACGAATGCCGTGATTCAGATTGTGCCGCAGCGAATTCAACAAGCCCACCAGCAGCGTCGGCCGCATTGTCGAGGCATCCTCAATGATCGGATTCTCGAGCTCAGGCTGAACTTGATTCGCCACCGCGGGGATCAGATCAAACTCCTCCTGTTTAGCAATGAAACTGAACGTGATCGCTTCATCGTAACCAAACGCATTCAGCACGCGCCGCAACGAACGTTGCTTCATCTCGCTTGGCTGATACTCGCCGGGAATATTCGACGGTGGCAGTTCGGACGCGATCTTGTCGTAACCCGAATGGCGCGCAACCTCTTCGACGACGTCTTCTTCCTGCTCGACGTCGACGCGCCACGACGGCACTTCGACAGTGAACTTCTCCAGCGGGAAATAGTCGGACTTGAAACCGAGCCCGGTCAGGATGCGGACCATCTCGTCGCGTTCGACGTCGAGCGACGTCAGTTCCTTCACCCGAGCCGGCCGGAAAGCGATAACGCGCGGCACGCGCGGCTGCGGATAGACGTCGATCGCATCCTCAGTTGCAACGCCTCCTGCAAGCTCGCAGATCAACTCGACGCAGCGCTGTTGCGCTCGCAGCACGTTTTCACGATCGGCGCCGCGTTCAAACCTGCGAGACGCTTCCGTGTCCATGCCGAGGCGGCGAGCCGTGCGACGGATCGAGTTGGGCTCGAAGTAAGCGCTCTCGATCAGGACGTCGGTCGTGTTCGCGGAGATCTCGGATTCTTCACCGCCCATGATCCCCGCGAGCGCAACGGCGTTTTCCGCATCGGCAATGACGAGCATGTCGGCGGCGAGCACGCGGTCGACGCCGTCCAGCGTCCGCAGCTTCTCGCCTTCGTTGGCGCGGCGCACGACGATGCGGCGTCCGCCGAGTTTGTGAAAATCGAACGCGTGCAGCGGCTGGCCGAGTTCGTGAAGGACGTAGTTGGTGACGTCGGCGACGTTGTTAATCGGACGCTGGCCAATCGTTTCGAGCCGCTTCGCGAGCCAGTCGGGAGATGGACCAATCTTCACGCCACGGACGAGACGAGCGGCATATCGCGGACACAGATCCGGATCTCGAATTTCCACGGATGTCAGAGCCGCTGAACTACCCTCCGTTTTCACGGATCGGGCAGAAGGCAAATGTAGTTCGCCGTTTTCTATCACGGCAACTTCACGCGCGATGCCGACGTGCGACAAACAGTCGGGCCGGTTTGAAGGCACTTCGACGTCCAGCACCGCATCGTCGCCGTGCGTCTCGACCGCATCGATCGCGAGGCTGACCATCGTCAGCCGCTCGCGCAACTCTGGCGGGCTCAGTTTCGTGTCAGTTAACTCTCTCAGCCAGTGGTAACTAATCAGCATTTATTCGTGTAAATTCGAAGGCCTACTCAAACTGTTCCAGAAACCTGACGTCGTTCTCGAAGAGCAGACGTATATCGTCAAGTTCGTACATCAGCGCGCACATCCGATCGATACCCAGACCGAAAGCGAAGCCTGAATACTCCTGCGGATCGACGCCGACCGCGCGCAACACGTTCGGATGCACCATTCCCGATCCGCCCAACTCGATCCATCCCGAGTTTTTGCAGATCCGGCAGCCTACACCCTTGCACTTGAAGCAACTGAAGTCGAACTCGGCGCTCGGTTCCGTGAACGGAAAGTATGATGGACGGAAGCGCGTGACCGTATCAGGCCCGAACATCCGTCTCAGAAATTCCGCGACGGTGCCTTTCAGGTGCGCCATCGTGATCCCGCGGTCGACGCACAGTCCCTCAACCTGGAAGAACATCGGATTGTGCGTTGGATCCGGCGTGTCACGGCGGAAGACGCGTCCGGGCGCGATCATCCTGACGGGCACGTGGCGGCGTTGCATCGCGTGGATCTGCACGGTCGACGTTTGCGAGCGAAGCGCGAAGCCGTCAGTCGTGTAGAACGTGTCCAGTTTCCCGCGCGCCGGATGGTTTTCCGGAATATTGAGCGCTGCGAAGTTGTAGAAGTCGGTTTCGATCTCGCGATCGTCTTCGATCGCGTAACCGAGCGCGACGAAGATGTCTTCGATACGCTCGCGCAACAATGTGATCGGATGACGATGTCCGGAACGCGGCCGGCGGCCGGGCATCGTAACGTCGAGACTCTCGCGCGCAGTTCGCTGAGCTTCGATGTGCGCCCTTAACGTTGACTCGATTGTGTCGGCCGTTTGAGTCATCGCGTCTTCATGCGACTGAACCAATTGACCAAATGCGGGGCGCTGTTCCGGAGGAACACGGCCGATCAGTTTCCTGGAAGCGGCCAGTGCGCTCTTTTTACCCAGGTGACGAACGCGGATTTCCCGAAATGAGCGTTCCTCCGATTCGGCGGTTTCGAGATCCAATTGCGAAGCATCGCCAAAGCGAACAAAGCGTTCGATATCTTGTTCGAACGCTTTGCGTGCGGCCTCCACCTGTTGCTCAGGCGTCTGCTCGGTCTGGTTAACTGTCATAGGCTAATTTTTCTTTACAGCCACCCACCTGCCCTGCAACTGTCCGGCATAGTCGAACTCGCCGGTGAGCTTTCCTTCGACGACCGTCGCGCTCATGCTGATCGTGCCATTCTGACCTTCGAGATCGAACGTCAGTTTGCCGTCCTTCCACGAGCCGTTTTTGATGGTCGACTCGCCCAACTGCGAACTGCTGCTGCCGGTGACGGTTTCGCCTTCAATCTTGAGCACCAGCAGGAACGGGAACGCCTGTCCCTGAGCGTCGGCGACTGCGTCCCAATTTCCGTTCAGGTTCACGGCCGTTGCGGGAGCGGCCTCAGCCGACGTGGCGGGCATCGCCGGAGGCACAACTTTCTTCAGATCCAGCGTGCCTTTCTTGTTGCCGGAAGCCCAGTCGCCGGTGATCTTGTCGCCTGCGACGACGGCATTGATCATTCCATCCTTGAGCTTGAGCGAAAGCCTCGAGTCAGCCAGTGATCCTTCAGCGATGTCGAACGTAGTCTCGCCCTTCATCATTCGACCTGAAATCTTACCGCCGTCAGTTTTCAGCTCCAGTGAGACTTTCTCGTCGGCGCCGCCCGTATTCTTCAACATGCCTTCATACTTGCCCGACACAGTGTCCTGTGCGAAGGCGGCGGATGCTCCCAGCACGAGCGTGAGCGCGAATATCGCGACGGTCCGCGTTCTGCTGATTCTCTCGATCGTATTCTTCACTGATCCATTTCCTTTCAGAAAGAACTAACTACGCCGCTTTGTTTCGCTGCTCGCTGTCGAGTGCGTCCTTGGCCTGAGCTGCAACCTTGGCAAACGAATCCGGTTGATGAACGGCGAGATCGGCAAGCACTTTGCGATCGAGCTCGATGCCGGCGAGTTTCAGGCCGTGCATGAGTTGCGAGTAATTGAGACCGTTCAAGCGGGCGGCGGCGCCGATGCGCACGATCCACAGACTGCGAAAGTCGCGCTTTTTCAACTTGCGACCGGTGTAAGCGAAGTTCAAGCCGCGCTCGACGGACTCTTTCGCGGAGCGATACAGCTTCGACTTCGTGCCGCGATAGCCTTTCGCCAGTTTCAATATCTTCTTGCGTCTTTCGAGACGCTTGTTGCCACGTTTTGCTCTGGGCATGATTAACTCCCTTTCTCTTTATGAAGACAATTTCTCTTCGCTTAGTCTCTGCCGTACGGCAACATTGACATCACGCGTTCGTGATCGGCGTCCGCGACCATCACGTCGATGTCCAGCTGGCGTTTCCGCTTGTTGGTCTTCTTGGTCAGAATGTGTCGCGCGTGCGAGTGGCCCCGTTTGATTTTTCCGGTGGCCGTCAGGCGAAACCGCTTCGCCGCGCCTTTGTGGGTCTTTAGTTTAGGCATGAGCGTCTTACTCCTTATAAAACGTTCCTTTTATCTAATTAATTGTCGATTTCCAATTGCCGATTGCCGATTTCGTTCCGCGAGAAACCTCGCCAAAAAAACAAGCCGCCCCTTCGTCCTGGCGCCAATTGGCAATCGGCAATCGCCAATCGGCAATAACTTCACTGACTGGGCGGCGTGCTGGTGTGCACGTCCTTCCCGCCTCCGGCCTTGTGTCGCTTGGGCCCGAGGATTATGAACATCTGGTTTCCTTCCATTCTCGGCCGCGCCTCGACTTCGCCGACGTCCGCGAGGTCCTGCTCCAGTTTTTCCAGAATGCGCGCGCCCAACTCACGGTGCGTCATTTCTCTTCCGCGAAACCAGATGGTGGCCTTTACCTTGTCGCCGTCCTGCAGCCACTCGCGCGCATGCTTCATGCGGTAGTCGTAGTCGTGATCGTCGGTGCCGGGACGGAACTTCACTTCCTTGACGGTGATCGTGACCTGCTTCTTTTTGGCCTCGTTCGCTTTCTTCTTTGCTTCGTACTGGTACTTGCCGAAATCGATGATCCGGCAAACGGGCGGATCGGCATTCGGAGCAACTTCCACGAGGTCCAAGCCCTTGTCTCGGGCGGCGCGGATGGCGTCGCGCACGTCCATCACGCCCAGTTGCTCTCCTTCCTCGCCGATTACCCGCACTTCGGGCACTCTAATTCTTTCGTTAATGCGAACCGGCGGCACGCGCCGGTTATCAGGACGCTGACCGCGACCTCGAAAGCCTGTAGCTATTCTGCACCTCCTAAGTTGGCGTCGTCGGGCCGCGATCCGAAGGCATGGACCACGGGCCCGCTGACTAGTTGTTGGTTAATGCGCGCGTTTGGACCAAACGCTGCGCCATCTCCTTGAATTCCTCGACCGGCATCGCGCCGATGTCGCCTTTGGCGCGCTCACGGACCGCAACCACTCGCTGCTCTTTCTCTCGATCGCCGACGACGAGCATGAACGGCACTTTCTGTAGTTGCGCGTCGCGGATCTTCGCGCCGATTTTTTCGCTTCGCAAGTTTGCTTCGACGCGGAAGCCGCAGGCGCGCAGTTCCTGCTCCAGCTCTTCGGCGTAATCGTTGACGCGATCCGTGATCGGGAGCACTGCGATTTGCACGGGCGCCAGCCACATCGGAAACGCGCCCGCGTAGTGTTCAATTAACACGCCGAAGAAGCGTTCCATCGAGCCGAACAGCGCGCGGTGGACCATCAGCGGCTGGTGCGGTTTGTTGTCTTCGCCGATGTATTCCATCTGGAACCGCTGCGGCAGATTGAAGTCGAACTGGACCGTCGTGAGCTGCCAGTTGCGGCCGATCGCGTCTTCGACGCGGATGTCGATCTTCGGTCCGTAAAAGACAGCTTCTCCTTCGACGCGCGTGTACGGGATCTGGCGTGCGTTCAGTGCGTCGACGAGCGCTGATTCGGCGCGTTCCCAGTCTTCGTCGGAGCCGAGATAGTGCGCGTTGGGATCGTCGCCGCGGACTGAGAGCTCGACCTTGATGTCTTTGAAGCCGAAGACTTCGTAGACGTGGAAAGCAAAGTCGATGCAGCCGAGGATCTCGCTGCGAATCGTTTCGGGCGTGCAGAAGATGTGGGCATCGTCCTGCGTGAACCCGCGCACGCGCGTCAGACCGTGCAGCGTGCCGGAGAGCTCGGCGCGATAACACGTGCCTAACTCGGCGTAACGCAGCGGCAGGTCGCGATACGATCTTTGCGCCGACTTGTAGATACCGATGTGGAACGGGCAGTTCATCGGCTTGATGCGAAATTCCTGTTCCTCAAACTCCATCGGCGAGAACATCGAGTCGGCATAGTTTTCCTCGTGACCGCTCGTGAACCAGAGCTCGCGTTTGGCGATGTGTGGCGTGAAGACCAGGCCGTAGCCTCGTTTCCGCAACTCGTCGCGCAGGAAGTCTTCCATCTCCTTGCGGATGGCGCCGCCTTTCGGGTGCCAGAAGATCAGGCCTTGTCCGTAGTCTTCCTGGATTGAGAAGAGGTCGAGTTCGCGCCCGAGTTTGCGGTGATCGCGTTTCTCGGCTTCCGCGCGTTGTTTCATCCAGGCGTCGAGCTCTTCCTGCGTGAAAAAGGCCGTGCCGTAGATGCGCTGCATCTGCTGTTGCAATGCGTCGCCTTTCCAGTAAGCGCCGGCGAGCGAGAGCAGTTTGAACGCGCGCAGCTTGTTCGTGTTCGGGACGTGCGGGCCTAGGCAGAAGTCGATGAACGGCGAGCCGTCGATGTAATAAACGCTGACTTGTTCACCGGCCTTTTCGTCGATCAGTTCGCACTTGAGCGGCTCCTGGCGTTCCGAGAAGACACGCAGGGCTTCTGATTTCGGGATCTCTTCGCGGCGATAGCCCAGGTTCTTGCTCGCGATCTGCTTCATCCGCTTTTCGATCTCCGGAAGATCGGATTCCGTGAGCGGACGCGGCGTGATCACGTCGTAAAAGAACCCGTAACGCGGATCGTCGAGCAGTGCTGGACCGATGCCGAGTTTCGTGCCGGGGAAGAGATCGAGTACTGCCGCGGCGAGCAGGTGGGCGGTCGAGTGGCGGAGCACTTCGAGACCGTCGCGCGTTTGCGGGACGATGGGTTCGATCTGCACCGCTGGTTCGCCGTTGTTTCCCCGCACTTCGTTGAGTGGGGCCGTCAGATCGACTTCGCGGCCGCCGATTTTCGCGGCGAGGGCCTGTTTTGCGAGATCGCGGTCGAGTTTTTTCAGAGCTTCCGCGACCGTGGCCGAATCAGGCACGGGAACGGGATCGCCGTTTTTGAGTTGTACGTTTATATCGCTCATTGTTATGTCCTCGGCCGCCGCGACGAGGGGCGCGGGGACGGCGGCAAAGACCTGTGTCCCAAGGCCGAAGGACTATTCCCTACGATTTGCGATTCACTAATTGCTTACTTCAGTTGATCGGATTCGATAGGAGCGCCTTCGCCGTGCGCCCGCAAAGCAGCGGGTCGGCTAAAAAGTAAAGAATCGAGTGGTTGTTCGATTCATGGCGAAGGTCTTCCGGAGCGTCCTATCAAAAATAGAAAAACAAGCGCGGATTCTAGCAAAAGGCGTTGTGACGGTGCAAGTTAAGATCGGGTTACAGTGCGGCGACTCTGGCCTTTAAAGCGCGGACGTGCTCTGTCAGGAGGTTTTGAAGATCAGTCCGCTCTTGAGGAGTGGTGACATACGGTGGTGGATTCGATATTACGTCTTCAATACTGCGGAATCCGCTAAGCCAGTAACGCAGCGTGATCTGATTAGCGTTATCGATCTCATAAGTCCAATCACCTGCTTTGTGAGCGAGCTGGTCCCCTGGCGAACGAAGAGTAAACGTCATCCCCTCGTCTTCGCCGATACAAGCTATTAACAGACGAACGAATTCGGACAACTCGATCCGAATCAGGGCGTACTTGCCCGTCACCATCTCTCCAAAATCCGACCTCTTGTACTCAGGGCGCAAGTCATCAATGTCGTGCCTGATATTCTTCATATATTTCTCGCTCACGCCTGGTCGCCAGTCGAGCGCTGATCAATCGAAATACGTGGCCATGTTCAGTATACGATACAACCAGCAATCTTTGCCGTACTGACATTCCGAACGTAATGAAGCGGTCTTCTTCGTTCGAGTGATCGACATCCAGGTCTGTTTTCGAAAGAGGATCCCAAACCGCAGTAGCGGCCTCTTCGAACGAAACTCGGTGCTTCCGCAGATTCGACTTTGCTTTAAACGGATCCCAATCAAAAGTCATTGCCGTCGTGAGGTAACAGCGTCGATTAGTATGTGTGGGTAGCGCGAGTATAACAGAGTGAACCCGGACTTCAACTCGCGCGACCAGATTTCAGTTAGGACATACGATGGCTGCTTGCTGCGACTTTGGTCTTGAGGAGCCGAATGTGCGTGGTGAGGAGATTCTGAAGCTCCGCTCGCGTTTGGGGGTTATTGACGCTCGGCGGATTCGACATGGGTTCATCGATGCTCGCCGATGGACTCAGCCAGTAACGGAGTGTGATCTGATTCGCGTCGTCTATCTCATAGGTCCAATCACCTGGCCGGCGCGGAGCGCCCTGGGAATGATTGGTGAAGTTCAGTCCTTCTTCCTCACCCATGCAAACGACGAACGCACCTGCCATACCAGCAAACTCGAACTCTGCATACGCGTATTTTCCTCTGACCGAACCTATGAAATCAGAGCGCCGGTATTCGGGACGTAAGTCATCGTAGTCTTGCTTAATATTCTTCATACATCTCTTGTTCACGAGCGGTCGCTAATCGAGCGCTTATCAATCGAACAACACCGACACGTTCAGTATACGACACAACTAGCAACCTGCGCCTCGCTGACATGCCGATGACAACGAACCGATCCTCTTCACCAGAGTGCTCGCGATCGACACTCGTGTCAGAAAGAGGATCTGCAAAGGCCGTCGTTGCCTCGTGAAACGAAACGCCATGCTTCGAAAGATTCGTCCGTTCCTTAAACGGATCCCAATCAAAAAGTAGTGCCATCGTGAGGTAACAGCGTCGAGTAATTGTGTGTGGGTCGCGGGAGTATAACAGATTGAAGTTAGACTTCAACTCAAGTCTTCGGCGAGAGATTCAAAAGTCATTGATGACAAGCGAAAGTTAAGAGCGTATAGTGCGCGTACCCATCAAAAAGCGAAGCGGGCCGACTTGTGCACGAAGTCGCGGTAGGGATGTCGATTGCTCAACACCCCCCGCACAGACCCGTGCGAGCGCTGCTCACGCACACGGTTCTTACCTTGGATATTTGGCGTCGAAGCGCACAGTGGGATAGGGGTGGAGAACACGAATCTCAGGAAGCAAATGGCCCAGACGCTCCATGAAGCGTTCCCAGTTCCAGCTACTACGCTGACTGCGCCGCTGAAGTTGCTGCGACCACATACGTAGCACCTCCTGCCGAAACGCGTCCAGCCGCGCCTGATTATCCGGAATCGCATGGTATTGGAAATACCCTCGCACCACGGACTGTAGCCATTTCAACGTCTTCACGTGCGACTCATGCCGACGCACTTTCAGTTGCGCTCTAATTTCCTTTAGCTTGGCTGTCATGCGCTTGCCATTAGTCTGACGCCGAACGGTGAAGCGGCCCGCCTTACGTGTGGTCCCACTGATGTGGGTGAAACCTAAAAAGTCAAAGGTCTCTGGCTTTCCTAGACCACGTCTTTTCCGTCGCTCAGTGGCATAGCGTCCGAACTCAATCAGTCGCGTCTTCTCCGGGTGCAGCTCCAGACCGAATTGGGCCAGCCGTTCCCGCAACTGCTCCAGAAACTGCTCAGCTTCTTCCCGATGCTGAAACCCTAGCACGGCGTCGTCGGCATAGCGGCAGACCATTACATCGCCCTTCGCCTTCCGCCTTCGCCACTGATGCACCCAGAGATCGAGAACGTAATGTAGATAGAGGTTAGCGAGGACTGGTGAGATGTCGAAGGGATACATTAGATTTGGGTAATGCAATAGTTCATAGTTTAGCGACTGCAACCTTGCAGAGTGTCGAATACCGAAGACCAGTTAGCAACAAAGGTGAAGCGACAATTATTGTTGAGAAAGTATTGGCGCCGCTCCAAGCGGCCCTTCTTGCGCTAGCACTTAGGAGAAAGTTTATGAGGTAGCTAAGTAGTGCGACGCCACCTTTGATTATCGTCGTAAGTTCAACGCAGTTTCATGGCTGCATGTAACGCAAGCGCAAGTTATTGCCGCACCGCGGAAGTTGCGATACGATTCGCCGGCAACGCTTTCCGTTTTTATCAATCACAATCTGTGTTCCTAAGGAGACAAAGTATGCGCGCAGCGTCCCGCTCGGTCGTGATCGTGTTGATAGGTTGTTTTCTGATGAGTGTTCCGGGGCAGACTCGGAATGCCGGCAAGACAAACGGGGCGAGACCGAAGGCGGCGCAACCGGTTGAGGGGGCGGAGGCAGATGGTAAGACTACGGTTAGCGAGTTGCGCGCGCGGATTGAGCGCTACTCGGTTGATCGCGGGAGTTTGGCGCGGTCGTACCCGGTCAACATGTCTCCCGCGCGACGCGAGCGGTTCAGAAAGTTCTACACTGACTGGCTCGCTTCGCTACAAAAACTCGACTTCGACTCCATGAGCCAGGACGGAAAAGTCGATTACATCCTCTTCAAAAACCACCTCGAATACGAACTGCGACAACTCGACATCCAGGCAAAGCAACTCGCCGAGATCCAACCGATGATCCCGTTCGCCAACACGATCATCGATCTCGAAGAAGCACGCCGCCGAATGGAGCCCATCAATTCGGCGAAAGTCGCCGCCACGCTCAACGAACTGCGCAAGCAGATCGACGATCGACGCCGCGCAATCGAAGCCGGTTTACGGCCATCGCGCGGCGGAGACACGAACACAACAATCGAACCGGTTCAGGTCAAGAAGACCGTGGCGAACCGCGCTGTCGCCGCCATCAACAGCCTGCGCGGCAACCTCCGAAACTGGTACACCTTCTACAACGGATACGATCCGATGTTCACCTGGTGGAACGACGAACCATATAAAGCCGTCGATCAATCGCTCACCACTCTTTCAAGTTTTATTTCTGAAAGAATCGTCGGCATTCGCAGTGAAACTGCTCAAACCCAGCCACAACGCGGACCCGGCGCTGGACCAGGCGGCGGTGGACAAGGCGGCGGAGGCTTTCAACGAGGCGGCGGCGGCGGCGGTGCAAGCGCTGCACGTCCCGGCGACGCCAGCGACATCATCGGCGATCCGATCGGGCGCGAAGCCCTGATCAGCGAACTACGCTCCGAGATGATCCCCTACACACCCGAAGAGATCATCGCGATCGGCGAGAAAGAGATGGCCTGGTGCGAGAACGAAATGAAAAAAGCCTCGCGCGACCTCGGCTACGGCGACGACTGGAAGAAAGCACTCGAACACGTCAAAAACCTTTACGTCGAACCCGGCAAACAACCCGAGATGATCCGCGACCTCGCCCTCGAAGCGATCAAGTTTGTCGAAGACAACGACCTCGTCACGGTCCCCGAACTGGCCCGCGAAAGCTGGCGCATGGAGATGATGACTCCCGAACGCCAACTCGTCAGCCCGTTTTTCCTCGGCGGCGAAACGATCCTCGTTTCGTTCCCGACCAACACGATGGCCCACGAGCAAAAGATGATGAGCATGCGCGGCAACAACATCCACTTCGCTCGCGCCACGGTCCATCACGAACTCATCCCCGGTCACCACCTGCAAGGCTTCATGGCCGCGCGTTACAAGCCGTATCGCAGCATCTTCAGCACGCCGTTCTGGAGCGAAGGAAACGCGTTGTACTGGGAGCTATTGCTGTGGGACCTCAACTTCGCGAAGACGCCTGAAAACCGCATCGGAATGCTCTTCTGGCGCATGCACCGCTGCGCACGCATCATCTTCTCGCTGAGTTTTCACCTCGAAAAAATGACGCCGCAGGAGTGCATCGACCTGCTCGTAAACAAAGTCGGACACGAACGCGATAACGCCACCGCGGAAGTGCGCCGCTCGTTCGACGGCAGCTACGGCCCGCTTTACCAGATCGCATATCTGATCGGCGGCTTACAGCAGTACGCGATGCACAAAGAGCTGGTTGACTCAGGGAAGATGACGAACCGTCAATACAACGACGCACTCCTGAAAGAGAACCGCATCCCGATCGAGATGCTGCGCGCCGCGATCACAAACCAAAAGTTGACGCGCGACTTCGCCACTAACTGGAGGTTCTACGACCACAGATAAATACGATTACCTGCGATAAGAGAGTCGTAGTTTGACGAACATCGCCTCGTTCGATTTCGGCCGATAAAACAGCAACTGCGGCGCCGGCGCGCTTGCCGTCAGCGCCCGAGTGTTAGTCGAAGCAGCGTCCTTCTCTTCTTTGGTCCAGGCCTGTCCGACGCTCTCCATCTCCAAACGTCCGACGCCGCTGCTCCACGACTTCTCCCACTTCGCAACCTGCTCGTCCGAAAGCTTCTGCGCCTTGTCAGTGATCTGCACTCCTTCGAGCGGCACCGGTGTCACCAGCACGCTCAATACTTCCGCTACCTGATCCGGACGGCTCTTCCTGATCGTGAAGAACGGCGGAGCATCCTCCTGCGCCGGGATCTCCGCGAGCTTTCCGACACTGACCTGGTTGTCGCCGTTCAACGTCCGCGTCGTGGGAAAGATCAGATACGGCTCGCCGAGACTTCCATCCGCGTACATTTCGCGATCGATGACGTAGAGAAAACCTGAGCGCGCGGCTTCGACGCTGATCCGGAGTCGATCTCCCGGCCCGAGCTTCGTGTTCGCCGAGATACGTTCCGGCAACCACGCTTTCGTCGCATTGTCATCGTGAACGATCAAACGCTCGCCCGAATCGGAGCGATTCGCCGGACGAAGCCGCCAGATCGTAACGCCGACGACGGAATCAGCGGCGACGTTGTCGACCGGCACGTTCGGAGTCGCGATCCGATACCTGCCGCGCGACGAACGGCGGCGACTCGAGGTCTTACTCTTCGGCGAGGCGATAAAAGCAGTGTCCCAGAGTTTGCGAGTAGCGTCCTCATCCTTTTGGGCCACCACGAGGGATCCGGTTAGTAAAACCAGCACCAGCAAGCTCAGTATGATTTTCATAGTTCACCTCCAGTGGTGGGTCAGTTTAAGAAGATGTTTCCCGCAAAGGCGCAAAGCCGCAAAGAAAACAGCGTTTTCGTCGTCTTCTCTTGGCGACTTTGCGCCTTTGCGGGAGGTGTAATTCAAACTGACCCACTACCGTCACCTCCATTCCCCTTGCAGAACGAAGCCCGCCCAGTAATACGGCGATTCCCACTGCTTCACGCGCAGCATTTGGATCTGCGCGTCGCGCAGCGCGGCCGCCGGGGTCTTCTTATTCCTCAGCATTCCGCTGTAGAGATGTTGCATCAGCCCGGCTGTCGCCTTGTCGTTCACGTTCCACAAGCTCACGACCACGCGGCGCGCGCCGGCATACATGAACCCGCGCGTCAGGCCGTCGAGACCTTCGCCCTTCACTTCTTTGCCGAGCCCGGTCTCACACGCACTCAGCACGACAAGCTCGGCCGGCAACTTCAGGTTGTAAATGTCATGCGTGCGCAGAAAGCCATCCTGCGGTTTCCCTTTTTCGTCGACGAGCGAGAGGACGATTGCGGAAAGCCCCGCGCGAGAGGTGTCGAGATAACCGTGCGTCGCGAAATGAACGTAGCGATAGTTACTCAACTCACCGCTCGTCGCGATCGAACGGTTCGCACGAAAATCGACGGCGCGGAGGTTTGCCCCACCCGGCGCCACGGCGAGAATCTGATCCGCTTCCTGGCGCGTGAACGGCAAACGCCGAATCGTGAGTCGCCCGCCTGAACCGGCTGGTCCGTGTTCGATGATGCGCGTTCCGTCACCCGCCGCCGCAACCGTTCCCGACTTCAATCGCGAATCGTTGCTCGAAAACACCGGATCGGCGATCACGGCCAGAGTTTTCGGCGCCGGCTTGCGGTTAGCCAGAGTCTGGCGTTGCACGGCGAGCGACGATGCGGAAGGCAAACTCACCAACTCATGATCGAGAATCAACGGGCGTTGGTTCGATCCGGGCGCCGGCAACGCCGAGAACGGCACATACTGCAACGCGCCATCAGCAATCACGACCATTCGCTTCGTGCCAAACTCAGCCGCCGCAGGCGCAAGTATCATCCGCCCGAGGTCGGCCGACGCTTGTTGGAACTGCTTATCCGCCTGCGCGATTCGATCCTCTCGCTGCGCGGGAGTCTCGAGCGACTTCACCACGCTGCGCGCCGTTAACGACGCGTAGACGTCCTGCGCCACCTTCGCGATGTCATCGCCTTTCGGGAGCTCAAACGTCTTGAGTGAGTCCTGCGTTACCGCCCAGAGGTAACTGCGCTCGTCACCCAGCGAGTACTCAAGCAACACTGTGTTCGGCTCCAGCAGTTGCTGAATCTGTTTCAACCCGAGCGGTTGCGGCTGCGTCAACGCCGCATAGGCCGGACTCGCTTTGCGAATCGCCACCTGGACCTGCTGATACTCGTCCTCCAGCGCGCGGATCTCCTTGTCGAATGTCTCAATCTCCGCCCGATTGCCGTTCTGCGCCTTCAGTTGAATCAGGCGCTGGGCCTTCGCGTTGATCGACTGCCGGATCTCACGTTCACGTTTCACGAGATCGACACCGACGCCCTGTTCGATATCAGCCGGCGCTTCGTTCAGCATCTCGAGCAAGCTGCGCGCTCGCCCTCGTTCACTCGCCTGCAACGCCTCCGCATCGTGCCGCGCGGAGGGATCCTTCGCGTGAAGCTGCATCAACACGTCGACGTAAAGCTCGTAGGCTTTTTCGCGTGACGCCAGGTAAGACGCCCTCAACGACTGACTGCCCGAACGCGCGCGCACCGTCTCGACCAGCGACAGCGACTCCTCGACATCTTTTCGCGCCTCCGCGAGATTGCCGAGCTTTCGCTGTGCCCGCGCACGGCCTTCCAGAACGATGGCGGCAGTGTTGAGGTCGTTGATGTTTTGCGCGATCGCCAGCGCCTGATTGAAATGGTCCAGCGCTTTTTCCGGTTGGCCCAGCAGCGTGTAAACGTGACCGAGGTTGGCGTGGCTGATCGCTTCCCTGCGGATGTTTCT
>DASURS010000019.1:0-39810 GCA_036279935.1 Pyrinomonadaceae bacterium | reverse complement strand
TAGATCACACACCGTCGGCTGTTTCATGAAGTTAGTCGGCGTGATTGGCTGCAATGGTGGATTGGCCGGCGGCCATGGCAGCACAGTAGAGTTGCCATTGAACTTGCCAATAGTCGCATCGACGTAAGACAGCATGCGGTTGGAGGCGTTCGACAGCGGGCTGGCCGTGAAGGTCGGATCGTTGTATGGACCAGTCGGGACCGGCGCCTGCGCGCGCGGGTCGATGATCTCGAACGGAAATGGACTAAGCGGTTGCATCGTCGTCTCACATGGACCATTGCAACCGCCCGGGCCCAGCCGCCGGTCAAGGTTCCACGGAATGCCGGAGAAGCTGAGTGGAGTATCGAGCGCGTTGAGATCTATCTCTACGAACTCTGGCGCGACGATGCCGCCCAGACCCAGGCCCAACGGAAATAAATACTCGCCGTTGGTCGCCTCGTTCCCGAGGATGTCTATGGTTTTAAGAGCACCCGTTGCGTCCGCAAACTTGCGCCCCGTTCGCGTCATGATCTCGTGCGGAACCGGAGTAAGAACGCCGAACTGCTCCTCGAAGGTGCCGCCGGCGGGACATGGGTTCGACGCGGCGAATCTCGGATCGGCGCGCAGGTGGGCACAGGGGTCAAGCCGGGGTTGGGTCGCGGTGTTGATAAAATCCACGTCGTGGCGGATTTTCCAGATATTGCCGCCGACGCCGCCGACGAGACCATTCTGACCGCAGGTGCCCGCACCAGCGGCGTTGTCACAACCCACCACGGTCGCCAGCGGAAACTCATGAGCGGAATTCTTGGCCGGATCGTAGTGAAGCGACCAGATCATGACGTCCGTGTTCAGACTTGCGAAGCCGATGAAGAGGGTTCGCGCGCGCTGGTTTTGAAATGCCGGCATGTCGATGCCGACCTCGTCGAGAATGAGGTAGTCGGGCTGGCCGGCGACGTTCCTGGTAGCGAGCGCACGATTCACCATCGTGGTGTGCGCGGAGAGGAACCTCACGTCATTGATCGTTTCAAAGTTGCCCTCGGCTTCAATGCTGTCTCCGATCTGAATCGGAGCAAAGCGCCTGGAGTCGGCAACTATCAAATCGGGAGTGCGATTGGTGGAGGGACAGAGCAGGTCACCTGTGCCAGTGCCCGTGCTCGCCGTCGAGAGAGTCTCAGTCGTGTTGCCATCGACGTCGAGATCAAGAGTATCAATGAACGAACGCGAAACCGTGCTCGGGAGACAAACGGGGACGCCGGTCGAGAAAGTGTTCGTATAGTTGTCGCGGTCGAGGGTGAATCGCGGATCGGGACTGCAGTTAACTGTTCCGGGCTGACAGCCGAGTCCCTGTTGCACGGTGTGCCGGTTGCCGGGATCGTTGAGGCGAACCATGACGCCGGTGTTGGCGTCGTTCGGAGCGCCGTTCAGGCGAAAGTAACCGTCGGTGTAATTGATGTACGTGACCCTGCCTTTCACCGCCTCCACGCCTTTCTGTATGAAGACGTCGCCGGCGATTACGTTTCCGGCGCTGGTGCGGTTGGCGTGAATAGTGGCAATGGCGCCGGTCTTGTTGGCGTTACAGAAGTCTGCCTTTGCCAGGCCACTCTCAGCCCGCTGCAAACATGCAGGAGGCGCCTGCGCAAACGTCTGGTTCAGCGTGAGACGGTTGGCCGGCAAATCCAACAGGAGGTTGCGGGGAATGATGATGTTCTGTCCGCCGACAACGACGATGCCGCCGGACCATGGATCCTTCTGACTATTGAGTGTGAGACGTTCAATCTCGCCTGTGATGGGTGCTGCTGACGCGGTTTGTGCTTGTGCTGTGTGGGCGATCAAGAGCAAAAACGCAAACAGCCCCAGTAGCATTTTCAAACTGGTGGGGCTTACCTTCATGAGAATCTCCTTCTTTCTTTAAGCTTTGTAGAATGGCGTGCATCCGAGTAAGCTACACTCAGTTGGCAGTCGTCCTAAGACCGTCAACTGCAAACGACTTACGGCGGATCGCACGCGCACTTAGCGCCCGGTTTGTCTTGGAGGTCGCTTATGAAGACGCGGTCGCGTAGTCACGAAACTGATCAGCGGCCGCGTCTTCGTTTTTGATCAACCAAAATAACGGGCTCGAAGCCGGTTTCGAGGCGGCTCTGCACGAACAACAGCGAACAATGACTCTGACGGATTTAAAGTCTTCGCTGCACTCTCTGTGTATCTCACTTTGATCTCTGCATTAACTGTAAGCGCGAGAAATATTAAAACGCAGAGATCACAGTGACGCTTAGAGATCGATAGCAGGCTTCCTTCGTGGCAAGTGACAGGAGGGCAAAGCTCATGCCGAAGGGGAAATTAGGCTATTTGCCCCAAATTTGGTTTGTTCATTGCGGAGAGGCAGAGAATTGTGTTTTATCCGGAGTCAGCCGTTAGGAGCCAATTTGTTTTACTTTGAATCTATTCGGTCCGGTGACGTCTGAATTAGTCATCGAATCCCGTTCGGAGGATCGTGATTCCCTTTTGACGTTAATGCCGAACTTCCTCAGCTTGCGGTAAAAAGTGGGGCGATGGATGCGGAGAATCTCTGCGCTTTTCTTCACGTTGCCGCTCGTTCGTTCCAGCGTCTGCATAATCACATCCCGCTCAATCTCTTCCAACGAAAGGGCTTGAGGAGCAAAAACGCGAGTTGGTGTGAGCGGAAAATCCTGGAGATCATCCGGCAGGTCGGCAACCGTTAATTCATCTCCGCGGCAGAACAGCACTGCCCGTTCCATGGCGCTCTCCAGTTCGCGCACGTTGCCGGGCCAGTCATAGTGAATCAGCCGCACAACGGCATCCTGCGATATGTTCGAGATTGTTTTCTCATACTGCTGGTTAAAACGTTGCAGTATGCGCTTTGCCAACAGGATTATGTCGTCTGGATGTTGTCGTAGAGGCGGCACCTTGATCTTGATCGTGCTAATGCGGAAGTAAAGATCTTTTCGCAGGAGGCCCTCTTTCAACAGCAGCGAGGTATCGCGGTTCGTGGCGGACACGAGGCGAAAATTGACTTCGATTTCCCGCTCGTCTCCCAGTCTGCGCAGTTTACGTTCCTGCAGTACGCGGAGGAGTTTGGTCTGCAAATGGGCCGGCATTTCCGCGATTTCATCCAGCAGGAGTGTGCCTCCTTCAGCCACTTCGATCAGGCCTCGTTTATCGCGCAGGGCGCCCGTGAACGCGCCTTTTGTGTAGCCGAACAACTCGGATTCAATGAGCTGATGCGGAATTGCGGCGCAATTGATGCTGACGAATGGCCCTGAGGCGCGATGGCTCTCGGTGTGAATGGCCGTAGCTATCAATTCTTTTCCCGTGCCGCTCTCGCCTTCGATCAACACTGACGCGTCGGACGGCGCGGCAGTCCTTATCGTCTCCTGAATTTTTAGTATCCTTGGATCGCGGCCAACCAAACCGAATGATTCGTCCTCGCCTGCCAGTGAACGTTTCAACGTCTTATTCTCGATCCTCAGGGCGGCGAACTGTAAAGCCCTCTCGACCAGAGTTAGCAACTGACCGGGCGGATGAGGTTTTTCGAGATAGTAATAGGCGCCTCGCTTGATGGCTTCAATCGTTATGTCAATCGAGCCGAAGGCGGTCATCAAGATAACTTCCGTATCGGGAGTTTGCTGCTTGACGTTTGTGATCAGTTCAATGCCGGTACCGTCAGTCAAACGCAGATCAGTGAGTACCAGATTATATGAACGGCTGCTGAGCACCGACCTGGCCTCGGCGAGACTGTTCGCGGTGACTACCTCATAGCCCGCCTTCCTGAGAACGGCCCCGAGCGCTTCCGTTACGCTCCGGTCGTCATCAACGACGAGTATTGTGTTAGTCGAGTTAGGCTTCAATTTCGTATTTCCAGACCGGCAAGTTGATGCAAACTCGCGTTCCCTCACCAAGTTTGCTCTCGACCTGAATCCGGCCCCCGTGTTCTTCAATAATTTTCCTGGCGTAGAGCATTCCGAGCCCCAGGCCGCCGGCTTTATCGGAATTGAAAGGCTCGAAAATCCTTTTAACTCGCTCCTCAGTCATTCCTGATCCAGTATCCCTTATCTCCAGCGAGACCGTTTCTCCGTGAGTCGCGCTGGTGATGCTAAGGGTGCCGCCTGCAGGCATCGCCTCGATCGCGTTGAGAAGAAGGTTCAGCAAAGCGCCGCGGATGCAAGCTTCATCGAGCATGGCCGTTGCATGCGCGTTGTGATCAAACTCGATCTCGACGTTGTTGGTGGATGTTTGCGGGTGCAGAAGCTTTAGAACAGCGCTGATCGCGTTATTAAGATCCACCGGTTGCAAGTCCAGCCTGACGGGTCGAGCGAGGTCAAGAATCTGCTCGGTAGTAGTCGTCAACTGGTTGATCGTACCGATCATGCTGTCGAATAGTTCGATCTGTTCCGTCGTCAGCTTCCCTGCCAACTCTTCTTGCAGGTGCGTTGCATAAAGCAACAAACTCCAGAGCGGATTCCTGACCTCGTGCGCCACTTGCGCCGCTACTCGGCCGAGTGCTGCTATCTTCGCGTTTTGGGCGAGACGGTCGTGGGCTTCAACCAACTCGGCGGTGCGCTCCGCAACGCGCACTTCCAATTCAGCCGCGCGCTGTTTGATCTCCTCTTCAAGACGTTGCTTCTCGGCACTCAGAACTCTCTTTTCGGTGGCGCGACCTACAGCTTTTAGCAGCACTTCTTTGACGACCGGCTTGGCCAGAAAATCGTAAGCTCCCGCGCGCACGATCTCCGGGATGACCGAAAGGTTTGGTTCACCAGTGATGATAATTACGGGAACGTACGAGTTCCGGGAGTTGATCTCGTGGAGAAGCTCCAGGCCGCTGCGGCCAGGTAAATTGATATCGATTACGGCGACGTCGAAGCTGCTGTTTTGAAGCATAAGCGCGCTCGAAAAGTCCGGGGCCGCCAGGACTTCGTAACCGGCGCGCTTCAGAAACTCTGTCAACGTCAGACGCAGGCTGCGTTCGTCATCCACGAGCAGGATCCTAAACATACTCATGCTCCGCTCGAACTGCGATGGGCAACTCGATCTGGAAGCGCGTATAACGTCCTTCTTCGCTGGAGACGGTAATCGTCCCGCCGTGGTCCCTGACGATGCCGAAACTAATTGAAAGGCCAAGCCCTGTGCCGCCCGAGTCGCGGCGCGTCGTGAAGAAAGGATCGAAAACGCGCGGAATGTCCTTGCGGTTTATTCCAGTGCCGTTGTCGTAAAACTCGAGGCATACAACCGCTCCCTGGCTGCGTCCGCCAGCAAACTTTTCCAATGATCGAGCCTGAATACGAAACACTTTTTCCTTATTCGGGGCAATCGACTTGGCTTTCAGTGCGTAGTGCGCGTTACTTATCATGTTGACAATGACCTGGCGCAGGCGCGAAACGTCCCCATGCACCGGTGGCAGGTCAGGCACAATATCGATCTCAACCCTGACTCCGTGCTTCGCAAACTGGCGGCTGAAAAGCGCAATGGAGGTGTTAATCATCTCTGCAAGGCAGATTTGTCGCGGTTCGTTCTCGTCATGACGCGCGAAGGTCAACAGTCCACGCACGATCTCCGCGATGCGCAAGCCTTCGTCGATAATGCCGTCGATCATCTGGCGCTCGAATCTCGTCCGTTCTACGGGTTCGTCTTTGAGGAGCTGCGCGAAGTTGATGACGCCGTTGAGAGGGTTATTGATCTCATGGGCGACGCCGGCCGAAAGCTCGCCTAGTGAAGCGAGTTTGGCTGACTCATAAAGCTGTCGTTGCATCTCCTGCTTCTCATCTTCGAGCCGTTTGCGCGTCGAGAGATCTCGAACCAGCAGGATGATGAGGTGCTCGTCATTGGCCGTAATAGTGCTGAAGGAGAGACCGACAAGACGAGCGCCGCCGGTCTCAGTTCCGAGCATCAGCTCTATCTCGCTGGCATCGGGGTCCGAGAACAGTCGAGCGACAGAGACTGGCGAGTGGCCGTTGCTGCTTTCAATGACACGCCGAGTCAGCAGTTCGCGTACGTCTTGCCCTGCGAGTTCGCGCGGGTCGCGTTCGAAAGTCCTGGCAAACTTGCTGTTGACCTCGATCAACTTAAAGTCGGCGCCGCCAATGACGCCGATACCGTCGTGAGCGTGTTCAAAGAGCGCGCGATAGCGCTGCTCGCTTCCGATCAACCGCTTCTGCTGGCGCTCGACCAACACCAGCAGAATACTGACAACAACCACGTCAACTGTCATCGAGATGAAGAAATGCTCGGTCCTCTGCTCGATTTTCCAACGCGATTCAGCGTTTTCCGGGCCTGGATAACGCTGATCAACCCAGGCATAAAACGGCGGACGCAGGATCTTTTCCCAGGTTCCAATCACGGCCAGTGTCAGTGCCGATGTCAGCACGGTGAAGAAGATAACCAGTCGAAAGTTATGTCTTGTCTTCATACAACACCCTAGGCTTTAGTCGGAGAGGCATTGAACACAGCAATCTTTAGGGTTCGAGGGAAATGTGTTGCAAGGATTCTAGCAACTTGTGCTAACAGCGTACAGCTCAATAGCGGGTACTAATGCCCCTGGTTTAAGGAATATTCTCTGTTGTGGAATGGCGTCTCATCACGCGTAATTAACGCTCATCGTACACACGCTTCGCGCGCACATTCACAAACTCGCCGGTCTCGATGATGTACGCCGTCAAAATGTGGCCGTAGACGCAGCCCGTATCCAGGCCAATCGCTTTCTTGCCACGTCGTGGTTCGGGGGCGGGCCAGTGGCCGAACAGGACCGTCTTCGCTCCGTCATAGACCTCATACCACGGAGTTCCCTCTTCACTCTCACGATCCCGACCAAGCGTGCGCAGGCGCGTCAGGTCGCCCGTCGTCTGCGAATGCAACTCAACATTCGGACGCAAACCCGCATGCACCACCAAATGCGTATCGAGGTCAATCGTGAACGGCAGCCGGTTGAAAAAACTGGCGTAAACATCCCTGTCATCACCCAACTCCCGATCCGCTTCTCTCTGCGCAGTCGTCAGCTCAACATCTTCGCCGTTCCACTTCCGGCGCAACTGTAGATCGTGATTCCCAATGACGCTCGTAAACCGCGGATCAGTCATGAACAACTCGAGCACCTCGCGGTTCTTCGGGCCTTTCGTGATCAAGTCTCCCACGGAAACAACGCGGTCATCCGGCCCGAGCTCAACCGTCTCCAGCAACTCCACCAACTCGTCACAACACCCATGAATGTCCCCAACTATGATCGTCCGACCCTGCATCCCGCCCTCCGAACTCAAAAACCCAGCATTAACCTTTTCACCGCGGAGACGCAAAGGCCGCCGAGGTAGCGCAGAGACATGTTATCAGGCGGTTTTTCTTGAGTCCCGCCTTCGCGAAATGCTATCTTGCTCCGGCGCCTGGAACTAAACAGGCAATCTCAGTTTGTCTTAGAAAAGGAAGTACTGAATGGGAACCTCGAGGAAATACACGCGGCGGCACGCTTTGATGGCGGTATTTGCCATCCTGTCGCTCGCCGCGGTCTCTTCAGCACAAAAACTTGACGAATCGAGCGCCAACACAAGGATCAAAATCAAAAACTTCGGCCAGATGGACGACCGCTTCTTTCGCGGCGCCCAGCCGAAGGAAAAGGACTACAGAGACCTGGCCCAGCTAGGCATCAAGACAATCATCGACCTGAGAGAAGACCCCGAAAGTTATGAGAAGCCGATGGCCGAATCGTTCGGAATGACTTACGTCAACATTCCGATGATCGCGAAGAAGTACCCGACGCCCGAAGCCGTCGAAACGTTTCTCAAAACCATCAACGATCCGGCAAGCGGCAAGTTTTTCGTTCACTGCGCCGGCGGACGCCATCGCACCGGAGTGATGGGCGCCGTCTATCGCTTCCAGTTTTACAACTGGAATTTCGAACAGGTGTACAAGGAGATGAAGCAGTACGACTTCTACACCAGTTGGGGACACGGAGCTTTCAAAGACTTCGTCGAAGACTATGCGCGCACGCGCGACCCGCAGAAGCAGCAGCAGTCGAACAAAGCGACGGAAAAATAACCCGCATCAATCACAAACGACCAAGGCCGCCCGAAACACAGAGGGCGGCCTTCTTCATTTCGCGCACACACAGCACGTTTATTTGTAGATGTAAGTCTTGCTGTCCTTCTGCTGCCACTCGACGCTGTCGATATTGTCTGGGTCGCCGGCGAGAACCTCATCGCTCAACTTGCTCGTACTCACAATCGTATCGAGATTCACGAGGTAGACGATCTTCCCCAGCGGCTCGTCCGGATCCTGACGGTTGAGCTCGCGCAACTCGAAGTCGTACCCGTGCCGCGAGAAGATGCGCTTGAGCACGTCGTCAGTCTTGTCGACGTCGCGTGTCGTAACGGCAACCTCCATCGATCTAAAGACTTGAAACTGTTCGAAATATTCCAGCAGCGTCAGCGAGATCAGCACGAAGAGCGTCAGGATCACGGCCATGTCCCAACGGCCCACGCCCGCCGCCAGCCCGACGCCGAGACAGACCAGCAGCACCGTCGTCTCTTTCGGATCGCGAATGTTGGTGCGGAAGCGTACGAGTGAAGCGGCGGCAAAGATACCGAACGCGCGCGCCGCACTGTCGCCGACGACCATCATCATGCCGCCCGCGACGACAGCCATCAGAATCTGCGTCTGCGCGACGTAAGGATTGCGGCGCATGATCGGCAGGCCTTTGCGGGGTCGAAACGCGAGCAGCGACGCAAGAAACGCGGCGAGTGAGAAGCGCAACGCGATGCGAGCCGACGTCGCTTCCCAACTCTCGACAGTCGCAGGCAAGAGGCCGGTGGAGTCGGGTCCGAAGAGTTGTCCGATGAATGGGATTTCGCGCCGGGGCTCAATCGGTGTCGTGGTTGTTGTCGAGCTTGACGGCGCCGTTACGACAGTTCCAGTCGCGGCGTGATCGCGAAAAACGTAAGCTAAAAATCCGCTTCCCAGCAGGATGACGACAAACGTCGACAGCACTGCAAGAGTCAAACGGTTCATATCTCACTACCTTTCCAAGTTTCTGATTCGCATTACTGCTTGGCCCACAATCGATTTCGCTTCAACGAATGCACGGTGCCGACCGCCGGTGAGCTGTTTGCCCCTTCGAAAAACAACTGGCTGTTGAACGGCTCTTCGCCCGGCGCCATCGGAGGCATTTCGTAAACGCCGTCGGATCTCATCACGCGCGCCTTCACGTTGTCGCGCAGGTACGCGTCCAAAACCGTGTCTTTCAAATACTTCTTCAACTTCAGATCGAGCACCGGCGCTACGACTTCAACACGACGATCGAGATTGCGCGTCATCCAGTCGGCGGAACCGATGTAGACCTCTTCCTCGCCACCGTTCTCAAAGTAAAAAATGCGACTGTGTTCGAGGAACCGTCCAACGACGCTGCGGACATGTATCGTCTCCGAAAGTCCGGGCTCACCGGGGCGAATCATGCACGCGCCGCGCACGATCAACTCGATCCTCACGCCGGCCTGCGACGCTTCGTAAAGCGCCTCGATGATGTTGAGGTCAGTCAGGCGATTCACTTTCGCCGTGATGCGCGCCGGCCGTCCCTCGCGCGCGTGCTCCGTCTCGCGCTTGATCAACGCCATCATCCGCTTGCGCAGATTCAGCGGCGCGACCATCAACCGGCTGTACTCTTTCTGAATCGAAAAACCAGTCAGGAAGTTGAACAGGTCAGTCGCGTCGTCGCCGATGATCGAATCGTTCGTCAGCAGTCCGAGATCGGTGTAGACCTTCGAGGTCGTCGGGTTGTAATTGCCAGTCGCGATGTGCGTGTATGTTTGTAGCCCATCCTGTTCGCGTCTCACCACCAGCGCGACCTTGCTGTGCGTCTTTAGACCGACGATGCCATAGACGACGTGAACGCCGGACTCAGCCAGACGCTTGGCCCACTCGATGTTGTTCTCCTCGTCGAAGCGCGCCTTGATCTCGACTAGCGCCGTCACCTGTTTGCCGCGTTCGCTCGCGGCGATCAGTGCCTGCGGGATCGGCGAGTTCTTGCCTGTGCGGTAGAGACACATCTTGAGCGCGACCACCTGCGGATCGTCCGCCGCGGCCTGGATGAAATCCACGACCGTGCCGAACGCACTGTACGGATGGTGCAGCAGCACGTCCTGCTTTTTAATCGCTTCGAACAGCGACTCCTTGTTCCGCAAAGCAACCGGAACGACAGCGCGCAGCGGCTTGTCTTTCAACTCCGGCAAGTCGAGGTCGTAAAGCTGCATCAAATCAGGAACGTCCAAAAGCCCGTCGATGCGGTAAACATCGTCCGCCTCGATGTTGAGCGACTGCGTCAGATAGTCGACCATCTCCGCGGGCATCGACGACGAGACTTCCAATCGTACCGCCAATCCGAACCGCCGCTCGCGCAGTGACTCTTTGATCAACGCGAGCAGGTCGGCAGCTTTGTCGTCGCGAATCTCGACGTCGGCGTCGCGCGTGACGCGAAACACATGTCCCTTGCTCAGGTGCATGTTGGGAAACAGCGCGTGAATGTTTGCTTCGATCACCTCTTCGACCAGCGCGAACTTCAACTTTCCTTCGCCAACCGGAATCAGTCGCGGCACGACGGGCGGAACCTTGATGCGCACAAACCGGACTTCCCTGCCGACCGGCGTTCCCGCAAACGTGTCTTCAGGATTGCTCTCGACCGTGAGACCGATATTCAAACTCAGGTTCGAGATGTAAGGAAAAGGACGAGCCGGATCGACGGCCTGCGGCGTCAGCACGAGGAAGATGTTCTTCCTGAAATACTGCGCCAGACTCTGCTTTTCCGCCTGCGAAAGCGACGCGTAGCGAGCGATCACCACGCCGTGAGACTGAAGCTCAGGAATCACTTCTTCACGCAGACAGTTGGTGTGCTCGTCGACCAGCGTGAGCACGCGCTTGCGGATGACGTCGAGCTGTTCGTCAGGTGTAAGTTCACCTGGCATCGGACCGAGATCGTCGATGTCCAACATCTCCTTGAGACCGGAAACGCGGACCATGAAGAACTCGTCGAGGTTCGAAGAGAACACGGAGAGAAACTTCAGCTTCTCCAGCACCGGCGTCGACTTGTCGAGCGCCTCTTCCAGCACGCGACGGAAAAATTCCAACTGGCACAGATCGCGATTGAGCACGGACCAGGCGAAGAAGCGCTTTGGCTTTCGTTTGGGCTGCTCCGGTGTTTCGGTTGATTTTAGTTCTTTGCCCTGAGAGGTCATGGGTTTGGTCTTCGGTCTTGGGTCTTGGTCTTGGGTCTTAGGTCTTGGGTCTTAGGTCTTGGGTCTTGGGTCTTGGGTCTTGGGAATAACTACAAAGGCTAAGCTCCAAAGACCAAAGTCCTAAGACCAAAGTCCAAAGACCGAAGACCTTTCCTTATTTCGAGCAATGCGCGTCGATGATCATGCGCGCCTTGCGCTCGAATTCAGCAGTCCATTTTGCCGCCGGCTGATCGCGCTCCGCGTTGCGCGAGGCGGCGAAAACGCGCGTGATCGTTTGCTTTTGTTTCTCCATGTCAAGGAGACGCTGGAGACCGTCCGCCAGCAGCTTGCGGCCGTCTTCGCTGATCGTCGTGTCGCCCACGCTCTTGGCGTTAGCCGTACACTTTCCGCCGCTCACTTCGAGCGGCTTCTTGCTGCGCCAGACTTCAAGTGTGGCTTTCTTTTCGCTCGAACGCGAATACCCAAACGTCGATCCCATGTCGCTGACGTAAAAGACGGCCTCACCCGGTTCGCACGCGCGAGTGTTTTTGCCGGTCTTCGTCGACTTCAGACAAGCGAGCTTGTGATTGTCGGTCTTCGTGTCGCCGTGATCGATGAACGCCAGCCAGAGCTTCAACGCGTCGATCTCAGCGCGTGGCGCGCCGTTCTTGAGCAGCGTTTGAAGTGTTTCGGCAAGTGGCGCTGCATCTTTGCCGTTGCAGTTCACGTCGATTCCCCTCGCTAGCGAAAGCTCGATGCCGGCGGCGGGTTGAAACCCCGAGAAGCTCGCGCCCTGGAAACCTCGCGTCAGGCTCTTCTCGCAGTCGGGGCAGGTAACATCGGCGACCCACTCGTCATCGGCGAAGAAACCGAGCGCCTTTGAAAAGCGAGACGACAGAAACTCGCCATAGATCTCGCCGTTTCGCTTGTCGGGCGTCTGTCCTTTGAAGTGCGGTTTGATCTTGTAGCGGACGAGGTTGCCGTTTTCATCAGTCACGCCCTGCACGGAGCAGTGAAACTTCGGGGTTGTTCCGGCGCCGGGCCTTTCGTCTTTGTTGGCGACGCAGTTGATGGGCTTCGCAACTCCGTTGTTATCAACCGGCGGTGCACCACGGCGCGGACCGACTCTGGGGTTGTAGCCGAGCACCGGGTCGTAACCGGGATCGGGAGCTCGATAAACCCTGGCGGTCCGCTCGGCGAGCGCTCGTTGTTCGGCTGAAAAACAGGCCTGCTGCGCCTTTGCGGGTGGGATGATGAAGAACGTTGCGAGAAGAATCAATAGAGGTGGGAGCCAATCCCGAGACCGATTCTGATGCATTGTTTACCTTTTAGATTGTTGTCGCTCACGTATATTAACGCGAAAAAACGGGCGGTCGTGGACTGTAGCACAAGATAGCACTTTTACCGTTTGGAGACAGCTTCAAGTTGGGAACGGGCTTCCGCAAGCATTGAGCGGATTCCGGCATGCGCGGGAATCCGGAGTGAGAGAGGTTCCAGGATTTCGACGGCTTTTCGGTAATTTTTCATTTTGAGCCATGCTTCGGCGACATCTCGCTGAAGATAGAGGTCGAGATTAGCCGCGGAGCTGAGTTGCTCACGAATTCGGAGCGCTTGCTCGTAATTGGAAACGGCTTTGGCCGGGTGTCCGGCGTGCGTTTCCATGTCGCCGGCTTTTATCAGCGCCACTGCTTCGTTGACGCGGAACTGAACATTCGACGGGTCTGATGCGACCATTTCGCGCGTCAACGCGAGCTCTTTCTGATAGTGAGTGCGCGCGCCGTCATAGTCGCCGAGCTTGAAGAGCATGTCGCCGACGTAGCGATAACTTTCGTTCAGCATCAGTCGCAGATCCGTGTTGAGTGGATCGGCGGCGACGAGGGATTCGCGCAGTTCTAGCGCATGGCGTTGCAGATCGAGTGCTGCGCGAGTGTCGCCGGCCTGATCCGTCGCAAGGCCAAGGAACTCATACGAGATCGTCAAGGCGCGTTGCGAGCGGGCCGTGTTTGGATCGATGGTGGCGAGCTGCTCGCGAATGCGTAATGCTGTCTGCTGATTTTCCAACGCGCCCGCTGCGTCACCGATCTGCATCAGCGCGCTGCCGATGTACGCGTAGGCGCCGGCGAGGTTGTATCGATCGACAAACTGAGTGGACGTCTCGGCGGCCGCCAACTCACGGCGCGCGGGCAGTTGCTGCTTGATCATCTCCAACTCGCCGGACATGTCGCCCTGCGCGCCAACCAGCGTGGCGATAAACCAGTAACTGTCGAGCAACTCGCGACGATAATCGAGGTTTGAAGGATCGGATGCTACGAGTGCTTCGCGGAGGGCGGCTGCTTTGCGATGACTTTCGAGCGCGCCCGGCAAGTCTCCAAGGTGCGCCACTGTCGGCGTGTACTGAACGGCGCCCAGTTTTTCATACGCCGCCGCCAGTTCACGTTGCAACCCGCGATCGCCGGCCGCGTCTTTCGCAAGACTGTCGAGATACTTCAGACCTCGCTGAACGATCAGTGAGCGAGCCGGAGTCGATCCCGGCAGATTCACAACGGCGTCGTGTACTTCGAACACGATAGAGTTCGCGAGCTGTCGAACTTCGTTGAACCGGTTTTCGGCCCGCGCGCGCTCTGCTCGAGCGACGCGAGCCTGCCACGTCGTCGCGACTATTCCTCCGACAAGTGTGAGCGCAATGATCACGGCCGCGGTTACTGCCATCTTCTGCCGTCGAATGAACTTGCCCGCGCGGTACGCAAACGTGTCGTGACGCGCTCGAACGGGCAGACCGTTCTGATGGCGGCGAATGTCTTCCGCAAGCTGTTCGGCAGTGGCGTACCGGCGTTGCGGTTCTTTCCGCATCGCCATCAGTACGATGTTGTCGAGATCGCCGTGCAGGCGTTTTCGCGTTTGAGCGACGCGCGTATCGCCGGTCGCGCCGCCCCGTGTCGCCGCCACGCTGGGACGCTCGGGATCCTGATCGCAGATCGCCTGCGCAATTTCGTGCGGTACACGACTGTGCAAACGGTACGGCGCGTGACCGCTCAACAGTTCATAGAGAACTACGCCAAGCGAATACACGTCAGTTGCAGTCGTAACGGACTCGCCACGGACCTGCTCGGGGCTCGCGTACTGCGGCGTCATGAACGGCATCGCCGTCGCGGTTAGTTCTGATGACGCGATCGTCCCCCGTTGCAGGAGTTTTGCGATCCCGAAATCGACGAGTTTCGGCACGCCCTCTCTGGTCACGAGAATGTTGCCGGGCTTGATGTCGCGATGGATAACGAGGTGCTGATGCGCGTACTGCACGGCGTCGCAGACCGTCCGAAACAGATCGAGCCGCTGCTCGACTGAGAGTTGACGGTCGTCGCAGTAAACATTGATCGCGCTGCCTTCGACGTACTCCATCACGAGGTACGACAGTCCATCGGCAGTCGTGCCGGCGTCGAAGAGGCGCGCGATGTTCGGATGGTTCAGCTCGGCGAGGATCTGCATCTCGTTTCGGAAACGCCGCTGGATGACGTCGCCGCCGAGGCCGGGTTTGATCAACTTGATCGCAACCTGCTGGTGATAGTGTTCGTCATCGCGCTCGGCCAGGTAGACGGCGCCCATTCCCCCGCGTCCGATCTCGCGCACGATGCGATACGGGCCGATCCGGCTCCCCGGTTTCGCGGCTTCAATACCGGTCTCAAACGGAATGCGAGCGGCATCCGCGACGCACATTTCCAGGGGATCGTCGCTGGTATCGAGTTGATGAGCTAACAACAAGTCAACTTCCGCGCGCAGATCGACATCGTCAGCGCACGCTGAATCCAGAAACTGCCGCTGGCGTCCAGTGTCTAATTCCAACGCTTCGGATAGAAGCTGCTTTACTTGTTGCCAACGTTCCGGGGTGATGACGACTTACCTCCGATTATTAGCCGCTCCGAAGAGCTGCCGGCGCAGCCAAAGTTTCGCGGAGTCCCACTCGCGTTTCGTCGTCGCGGGCGAGATGCCGAGGACTTCCGCAACCTCCTCGATCGTAAGGCCGCCGAAGAACCGCAACTCCACGATCTGCGTCTGTTGAGGGTCGAGTGCAGCGAGTCCGTTCAACGCTTCATCGAGCGCCATCAGATCCACCTCGCGTTTTTCGAAGAAGCTCACCGCTTCGTCCAGCGAGACTCTGGTCGCGTATCCCTGGCGCTTTTTTGCCTGCCGCTCTTTTGCGTGGTTGATGAGGATCCGTCTCATCATTTGTGCGGCGATCCCGAAGAACTGGGCGCGGTTTTGCCAGTTCACGGCTTTCTGATCGACGAGACGAAGATACGCTTCGTGCACCAGCGCCGTCGTTTGCAACGTGTGGCCGGGCCGCTCGCGGCTCAGGTAGTTCTTCGCGAGCCGCCGCAGTTCGTCATAAACTGCCGGCATTAGCTCGTCGAGCGCTGACTTGTCGCCGTCGCCCCAGGCTACGAGTAGCTCAGTGACCCCTTGTTGCAATCTCACGGTTATTTATTAACCCGCAAACTTTTTTGAGCCGTTCCCGCCAAAATTCCTGCGTTACTATAAAGATGATAATGCGTTCTCAGTCAAAAGGAGGAGAGTCATGAACCGAGCATTCTTGAAGATGGCCGCTTTAATTGTAGTCATAGCCGCCGTGGTCGTCACGAACAGCCAAACCACCGTCAAGCAAACTACCAACGACATGAAACTTCGTCAGCGTATAAGCACCGGCCAGGGCGGCGGCGCTGAGAGCCTCGTCTACATAAAAGGCCAGCGGATGCGGACCGAAATGCCGGGCGGGATGGGGTTCACGAACATTCTCCAGTGCGACCTGAAACGCACGGTGATGATCAACGAAAAGACGAAAACCTATCTCATCTCGTCAACCGACGGGCCCGGCATGACGGGAATGGGTGAAGGCGACGGAGGCGCCGGCGCGAGAGTTCCAAATGCACAACCGCAAGCCCAGCCAACGCGCGGCGGAATTGTCAACATAACAAACACGATAACCGACACGGGCGAACGCAAACAGATGTTTGGCTTCACCGCGCGCCACATCAAGACGTCGATGGTGAAGACGGCGAGCCCCGAAGCATGCGACAAGGATCAGAAAGTCGAAACTGACGGCTGGTACATCGATTTTCAATACGCGTTCGAGTGTCCGAGCCAGACGTCGAAACAGCAGACGCAAGTTCGTCCTCAACAACCGGGCTGCAAGGACGAGATTCGCACCAAGACCATCGGCACGGCCAAACTCGGTTTTCCGCTCCTCGTCACCACTACGATCTATCAGCCTGATGGCCGCACTACGTCCATGACTCAGGAAGTGCTCGAACTCTCACGCGAGCCGCTCAGCGCCTCGCTGTTCGAGGTGCCGGAAGGCTACACCCTCGCCAAAAGCATGAACGAGCTTTACGGCATCAGCGAAACCGGCGCTTACGGTCAACAGCCAACGAACAACGCCAA
This sequence comes from Pyrinomonadaceae bacterium, assembly GCA_036279935.1. Classification (GTDB taxonomy): domain Bacteria; phylum Acidobacteriota; class Blastocatellia; order Pyrinomonadales; family Pyrinomonadaceae; genus PSRF01. The sequence goes on along the minus strand of DASURS010000019.1, from coordinate 23,194 downwards.
CGCCGCCGCCGCGACCAGCAATGCCAACCTCACCGCCGCCTCAACCGCGAAGAAACCGGGCGTGATTCGCATCGGATTGATCACGCCGAAAGTCGAAACCAGCTCAGGCGACGCAGCGCGGACGGCAGAAACGTTGCGCACCAGTTTTACCGGACAACTCAACGGCGGGAACGTCGAGGTAGTCGCATTGTCAGCGCGCCAGCTTTCACAAGCCCTGGACGAAGCCCGAAAGAGCCAGTGTGATTATCTGCTAACGGTCTCCGCCACGATCAAGAAAGGCGGCGGCTCGATGTTTGGCCGCGCGATCGGCAACATCGCCAGCGCGGCGACAGGCGTCCCGACCGGGGGTGTTGTCAACGCGATAAAAGCAAAAGACGAACTATCGCTGAATTACGTCCTCGACAACCTCCAAACCTCAGCCACTGTGTTGAGCAATACGACTAAAGCGAAAGCACGGTCAGACGGTGAAGACATCATCACTCCCGAAGTTCAAAAAGCATCGCAAGCCATTCTTGCAGCCGTGAAAAAGTAACGAGGGAATCGAAAAATGCGTTTTGCCGGAGTATTGACGCTTGTCTTAATCGTTTTCGGACAAGCTCTCGGACAACAGCGTGTGAACCTTCTTCGTTCGCCGAAGTCTCGCGCGCTCGGCGCGGCTTTTAGAAGCGGAAAACTTCCCGAACCGATGCGACTGCCGCAAGGCAACATCGATCAGCAAGTCGCGGCCCTCGCCAAAGCAGTGACAAAAGGTGACGACTCGTCAACCGCGGCGTGGTACGCGGCGATCCTCGCTGCCGGCTACGGAGTGCGCGACTCGGACGGCAGCGTTATGCAAACCGTCGAAAACGGACAGGGCTTGATCATGCAGTCGTGGGAAGTAACCGCAGCCGCAAAGCTCTACGGCGATGACTACGGCGTCACCTTGGCCCACCTGAGCGAATCGTTTACTCGCACCGTGCCGCAGTTGAAAGACGTGGCGCTCGCCGACGGGTTACTCGAAGGTATTCGCGCCGGCGCAAAGAGCAACCATCCTGCCGTGCGCTTCTGGGCGAAGTTCATCGTCGAGATGGGGAAACTCTCCGCCGCTCCTTACGACCTGTTGGGCCGCGTCGATCCCGCGCAGATACGGCTCGACGCTGTTCAGGTCACACTCATTCTCAGCCGGTTCACCGGCGACCTCGCAGCCATCGACAAGCGAAACCGTCCAGGTAACGGCCACCACGCGCGGCCGCAGGGTGGGCCGTGCGGCACATCCGACGTTGGCGATCTGGTGCTCGACTACGACGCGCTCACGTCAACGACGCTTTTCGGTTTCCTCAGTAATCGCCTCGGAGGAAAAGTCTCCACGTATGGCGACGCTGCGCAGATCGCAAACGTCGTCCTGACCGTCTTCAAAGCCATCGTGAGTTATGCAGCCCTCGAAGTCGAGATCACGATGGACGGCGACCAACTCGTCCGCACGAAAACTACCAAACCCGGTGAACGACGAACGCTGACGGCAAAACTGAGTCTGGATCCCGGCAAGTGGCAGACGATCAACTGTTTTCGCCCGGCGCTCAACGCCGTTGGACTCGACGTCGATGTTCCGCAGGGCGGTCCTTTGGCCGGCGTCAACGTTGTATGGGTGATGGTCCTCGGCGGCGACAGTCGCGGCTGGCTGGGCACGGTCGAAGACTTCTTCACGATCCTCGGCGGCGATGCGTCGTATGGCGACGGAATCGTCTTCTTCGACGCGGTCGCGGGCGCGGACCGTTCACCCGCCAAACAGATCACCGACAGCGAAGGTGTCTCGACGATCCACGTCGTCGGAGTGCCTCAGGAGACCGATCTGTCGCGACGAAAGTTGTTTGAAGTCGTGAAAGGCGCGGGTGTTCGCGTCGACGTTCAACTCAAGCCGATGCGCATCAAGGACGTGAAGGACGGACTCTCAAACATCATGGACATCGCCGGCAATGCGTTCTCTTTTTTGACGAAGGATCCGCTTGGTGGTGTCGTCGGCACGGCGACTGAAACGTTGTATCGATCGAACTGGTACAGTTCCCAGCCCTTTTACTTCATCGTCAAAGACTGGGAGCCGTGTAAAGGCCAATGGCAAGGGACGATCACATATCGCACTACCTCGAAGAAAGAAGGAACCGGGGAGACCAACATCAACAGCATGTACTGGAAAGAAGAGTCCTACTATGAAGCAAGAGCGCAACTCGACGGAACACGAGACAACCTCGGCTCGCCGATAGCGCGCGTCGAAGCTCACGCGAGCGAGCTCAAGGAACGAGGAGGAAACGGTAAAGGTCCCTGCTATCGCGTGAACCGGCAAGTACAAACAGGCAGCGGTAAAGCGAGAGAGAACACAACCGGGTTTAGCATCACCTGGAATCCGCGTTCCGGCCAATACGCGGTGTCGGCGCCGACGATCGCCATCACAGGATCGGGTGAATACACCGTCACGAGCGAGGTTAAAGGCTCGTGCAACAATCCCTATAACAAAAACCTGAACCAGACGAACAAAGTAGAAAACTACCACTTTTCAGCGGATGGTCCACCGCTCCAGGGAAAAGGAACGATCGATCCCGCGAAACCTGATGAGATCTCCGGAAGCGACACGATCACGATCAAGACCGTCGGAGGCGTGGAGAAGACCACGACTATCACCTGGAGCCTGCGTCGTTGCCAGGATCAATAAGGGGGGAGATTTAGATTGTTACGCCAGATCATAGCTGCAATCTTTCTGTTGCTTGTTTTGTCCATGGTCCAACTCGCGCCCGCCAATCATGCGGCTGCAAACGGCGGAGGCACGATCGCGTACGTGCGCGGTGGGACCGAGATTCGACTTTCTCGAATCAGACGTTGATGCGCGATTCGGCGAACCTCTTTCGCTACGACTTCGCCACTCGCAAGACAACGCAGATCACTCGTCTGCAAAATGAATTCACCGGCAGCTTTAGTATTTCGCCTGACGGGCAATCGATCGTCTTCGAACGCGCGAAGTCGCTGGATGAGGATCGCGATACCGATCTATGGATCGTCTCGACGAGGGGCGGCAATCCGCGCTTGCTCGTACGGAGCGCTTTCTCACCGTCCTGGCGCTGAGTAATTCACCACAAATCCAGTCCCACCGGTGTTTCTCCGGTGGAGGACTGGCGACAATGTTTGACTCAACGCGGCGTTCGTTTCTGCAAAAATCTGCCCTCGGACTGGCGGCTGCCGGCGTCTCTGGCCTCGTGCTGCGTTCCGACGCGCAACCAACTCAGCAAGTGAGTCGCGATACTTCGGATCGCATCCTGATTCAAATGGGACCCGCGCCCCGCGAAGCGGCGACGCCCAAAGGCGAACTGCGCAAGGTGACGCCGCAACCATACGGTCCCTTCTACCGTGCGGGCGCTCCGTTCAGAGGCAAGTTGAGTTTGCCGGGCGAACCGGGCACCACGTTCATACTCTCCGGCCGCGTCTGGGCCTACGACACGAAGCGGCCACTCACGGGCGCGGTGTTGGATTTCTGGCACGTCGACATGCAGGAGAAGTATTCGAACGGCGTGACGGACTTTCGTAATCGAGGGCGGCTCGTCTCGTCAGAAACAGGGCTGTATGAACTGGAAAGCATCCGCCCGATTCCCTACCGTCCGAACCCGACCGGCGCGCCCGAGTTCTGGCGCTGCGCGCACTTTCATCTCGTCGCCATCGCACCCGGTTACCAGCCGCTCGTCACCGAGATCCATTTCCAGGGCGATCCGCACAAGAACGATCCGATGTATCGCACGGAGAACGCGATTGGCGTCGAGGAGCGCACGGTTAATGGCCAGGCGTTCCAGACAGGCGTGTTTGATATAGTCCTGGAACGCGACCGGTCGTAACATGCGGAAGAAAGCTGCCTGGCGACGCGTCTAATGGGCCATGAATAAGATGATCCTGGCAACCATTGCCATCCTTTCGATGACGGCGGGGTCAGCCACGACGGTGAAACCAGCGGCAGACGTCTTCACCGGAACGAGTCCGTGCGCCGAGTTCGTGAAACCCTTCCTCGCCATCCCGCTTGAGCAGAAGTGCGACCGGATCATATGGCAACTCAGCATTCGGCCGAGTTCAAAGACATTCGATTTGACCCGCGAATACGGCTTTTACGTTGATAACAGGACCTATCAATCGCATGGCTCAGCCAGTCTGAAAGGGACCTTGACCGCGACGAAAGGCAGAGCAAGTGATCCGGGAGCCACCGTGTTTCAACTCGTCAACGAGAAGTCGAAGCGCATTGCTTTCGCCGCAGTCGACGAGAACGTTCTTCACCTGCTCGATACAGACCAACGACTCGCGATCGGCGACGCCGGCGCCAGTTACACAATCAACAGACTCAACGGATCGCAAACGGCAGTCGACGCGTTCACTAATGCGAACCAGCCATTCACCGAAAGCGACGCAAGCGCAAAATCATCGTTCGCCGGACGCAGCCCGTGCCAGGAAATCGCCCGGGAATTAAAGCGCCACGTGGCCGGCGATTGTTTGAAGCTCAAATGGAGCCTCCAGCTTTATCGCGATCCACAAACATTCCAGCCCACCACGTACCTGCTTCGCGGAACGCTCTACCGAAACGACAGCAACGGGACGGAACGACCTCGCGAGGGAAAGTGGAAGGTAATCAGAGGAACAAAAGCGGACCCGAATGCGGTGATTTATCAACTGGATGCATTCGGCGCTGATGGCCCAATCTATCTGCTGAAAGGTGATCGAGGAGTTCTGTTCTTCCTCGCGAACAACGGCTATCTGCTCGTGGGCGACAAAGATTTTAGTTACACGCTGAACCGGTTCGAATAATTCAGAGTCGGCTTTGCACGAAAAGTCCCGAGCGCGCTCTTCTCTGTGGACCCTCAGTGTCCTCTGTGTCTCTGTGGTTGATGAATTCCGAGTAAAACACACCACCGAGACACAGAGGACACTGAGGGTCGCACAGAGGTCCCCCAGAACAAGGACTTTTTGTGCAAAGCCTTCAGAGTCCGAAGATCTGTTTCGTATTGATGATCTCGCACCGGGCGCCGAGGTCTTCCACTTTGTTGACGAGGTCCTGCGTGCCGCCTGGACCATCACCGCCGGCGCCGTCCCATAAAGCAATCAGAGTGAGGTTCGGATCAGAGCTCTTTTCGTCGCAACTTTCGGCGAGCGCATTGAAGAGTATCCAGAGATTGTTTCGCTGCCAGATGGTGTAGTTGGGTTTCGAACGAACCCAGGCCGGCAGAAACTCACTCTCGTCTGTTACTTCCTTCGCATCGTTCAACACGCGCACTGCGCCTCGCGTCGAATGTTCGCGGTGAAGGTCCCAAAATCGACGCACCCAGTCGGCACCGGCTTTCATCACTGAGTGCGTTACATAAACCTGCGGATCCATCGCGAGATAAAGATTAGTCGGGATCCCGAGCTCGGCGCAGACTTCGAGGAAGAGCGTGTCGCCACCGCTGGCGCCGCCCGCATAACCTGAAGCGACGCCCGCGCCGATGTTCATCTCCCTGACGACGGCTTCTTTGATCTTCTCGCGCGCGATAGCTTCCTTATCCGGCGGAAATCGCGGCGTCTCTCGATCGGCCGCGTCGATCATGTGTCCGGCAAAAACGAGCACGCGCTTTCGTGCCGGTGCAGCCTCCGTGACAACGCCCGCGGGACGAGCGGGCGGCTCGCCTACCACCTTGAAAACCTCGGCCAGGTTTCCACTCAGCACACCGAGATCCCTGTAGATGGCGAGCTGCTGTTGAACGGATTCACTCGCAAACTCGGGCGCTGACGCAAGCGCCCGCTGGTACGCATTCGCGACTCGTTGCGGAGCATTCTGCGTGAGACACGCGAGGTCGGCCTTACTGATCTCGGCCCAAACGTCCTTCTGATCCGAGCGCTCCAGACGCTTGAACGCGGCGTCAAGTGAAAGCTGAACGGCATCAGCGAGTCTGTCCGCATGCTCCTGACGTTCTTCAAGCTCGGCGGCGGCTTTTTTATCGGTAGAAAACTGCGCCGCCCACTCGTCCGGAAGTCGCTCCGCCAGCGCGATCATGATCTTGAGCATCGCCAGCGCGTTCAGACCGGAATAATAGTGATTGAGATATTCCTCGAACGCGGATTCATAGTTCTCCAGACTCTCCCGCAAATGCGGCGAACGCAACGCAGCCGCGGCGCGCTCCTCAGGAGGTTTGGTTTGCCAGTCGTGACACCAGCGTGTTTTGCAATTGCGAGCGATCAGCGAATACGTTTCGGCACGCCGTTCCTGCGTTATCTCTTCGTTATGCAACGCTCGATCGAGCGCCTGGTTCGAGCTCACCAGATCGCCAAGCCGTTGATAGATCGTGCCGAGCTGGATGTTTGCGTCAAGGTCCTGCGGCTCGAGTTTGCGCACGCTCTCCCACGTGATCTTCGCGCCCGCGAGGGCGGCGATGTCGAACTGGGCCTTGCCGAGCAAACGCCAGCCGCGTACTTCCCATTCGAAACCTTGTATCTCATACGAGAACAACGCCAGATCGCCGGCGCGCTCTGCCGCCGCCGCGCGTCCGACGTCCTCGCCAAAATCCTGCGGCACAGGATTGAAGTCGGACGGATCGGGTTCAGTAAGATTCGGCAAAGACGCGAAGACCGGACTGTCCGTCGCCGTATAGTCTTTCGCCATCTCTTCCTTGATCGCTCGCAGCGACGCGATCAACTGCGGCAGACTCGCCTTCGGACCGTTTCTGTCGTAAGTGAGATAGCGATCGGTTTGCAGATCGAACGGGAAAGAGTCTGCACTGCAGCGCAACATCAGCGTGCCGTGATTGCGCAACGCATGACGAATGCCGAGCTCGTAAAAGACGTTAGCGTTGTGAATCGACAGATCGGCGACGACGAGATCTGCCGTCAGCAGACGGCGAAACATGTCGATGCGAATGTTGCCTGACTTGACGATGTCGAGCGTCTCGCGACCTTCAGCGCCAACGGCTTCCAGCGCCGGACCGATAAGCTCGCGCGCCACAGCGTCGAAGTCGATCTCGTTTCCCTTCCCGTCCGTCTTTTTGCCGAACGGGCGGATGATAAAAGCCCGCATCGTTTACTCCTGTTCGCTCAGTAGAACTGTCCGAAGCGATCGAGACTGAAGTGTTCGAGCTTAACTTCTTCCGCCAGTTTCTGTCCGACGCGGACGAGATCCTTGATGTGCTCGACTGAGTCGAGTTGCGAGACCTGCGCGGCGTCGACGTCGCCGAGACCATGATCGCTGAGCCACTTCGTCGTCAACTCCGCGTTGTAGCGAGCGTAAAGGAAGCGGCGTCCAAGGTCCTGCGATAGTGGAATGGCGTTGCCGGCGTCGTCGCGCGGGATCAGATCGCCTACCTCACGATCGATCTCCGCGCCGTGAACGCAACGGCCAATCGTGCGGCAGTTGGTGTCCTGATCGACTTGCGCGCCGTACATCAATGCCGCGGGAAAGTTCGCGAGGTTTGTGAAAGCCGTCTTGCCTGACGAGTAGACCTCGGCGTCGGTTTTCGGCGCCGCGCCGGTACCCAATGACATCAGTAGCAGCTTGTCCTCGCCGGCGTCCCAGTTCAGGCTGTAGTGACTCACCGTCGCCATGCGCGCCAGCAGAAACGCAGGGTTGTTGTAGGGCGTCAGCCCGCCGTCTTCGAAGACAAAGGCTTTCGACGGATCGTTCGGGTCCCACTGCAAGACTTCCGGAGCAAAGTAGATTGGCGCGGCGGTACTCGCACGTACGAGTTGCCACAGCGGAATACGGAGGTTGCAGTCAGGACGGTCGGCGGCGTTGTACTTCGCGTACGGGTTGCTGCTGATGGGCCACGGTGAGTCGGTGCTGACGTTGCGAGTGACGACCAGCAGCAGACACTTGAGATCTTCCGGAACGAGCGTCGTGTTTTTGCCGAACGTCTTTTGCAGCTCTTCGGCGAGCGGCTTCGTCTCGTAAAGATGGCGCAGACGAAAAAGGATAAACGACTTGTCGAACATCGCCGGCCCGGCTTTCATGTAAAAGTCCGACAACTCCTGGGCCGACATTCCGCGCGCGAGACCGGCGGCGATGATGGCGCCAGTGCTGGTACCGCCGATGTAGTCGAAGAAGTTGCAGAGGCGGAAGTTCGCGCCCTGTCCACTCGCATCGCGCAGCAGTGCCTCCATACGAATCAAAACCTGCAAGGTAAGAACGCCGCGAATACCGCCGCCATCAAGCGTCAACAGCTTGCGCGGCCGTTTAGCCGCATATCTACTCTCCAGTGGTCCCCAAAGAGACATGTCGTCAATTCTCCTTTATCGCCAGTGATTGAGAAGACAAAAGACAGATTGGTGAATGGAACAGTGGTTACGGAACGACGCGCCGGCTGCGGGTCGCATTCTTCGGTTCGGCATCGACGCCGGCGGCGGTTTTGGTAACTGCCTTTTCCGACAACTCAGCCTGCTCGTAAGGATCCAAACGCGCAAATAGGTAGAACGGCTCGCCCGATCGGACCACGCCGAGGTATCTGAACGTGTTCCGCAGCACGTCGCCGGTCTTCAAAGCCGAGAGTTGCGGCGGCTCTGAGCCAAACAATTGGCGCAACTCGTTGGCGGCGACGGCTTCAAGCTCCGGCAAATAGTCGTTATGACTCTCACGAGCGAGGCGAATGGCCATTTGCCGCAGCGCCCGAATCCGATTCGAATTGCGGCGATAGTAAGTCGCACTCACTTCATGCCGGCTGACGCGATCGTCGACCACTTCCTGCTCGTTGCGCAGGTAACCGAGGTAAGCACGCACCACCGGACCAAACTCGTCGTCGGATGAGGCGCGCGATCCCTGGCTCGCCTGCACGCACGAAAACGCAAGAAGGCCGGTTATCAAAAGAGTTGATAATCTTCCCTTGCGAATCGGCATGGCTTTGCGGGCGCTGTTTGAGTCTATCCTATTTTGGTTGTGACGGGCGATTATAGCAGCAGTTTCAGCGTCCAAATTGCGCCCGTCTGTCGGCAATGTTACATTGATCTTCGTTTTCCGTTAAGTGGCTTCGTTAAGCAGAATGGCTTCGCCGGAATCTCAAGCTCCATTCAACATCGCGCTGGGCGTTTGTGGCGGCATCGCGGCCTACAAGGCCCTCGAGGTGCTTCGTGGTCTACAACGCGCGGGCTGCGTGGTCCGTGTGGCGATGACCAAACGGGCTTGCGAATTTGTGCAGCCGTTGACCTTCCGCGCGCTGTCCGGCTCACACGTCGTAGTCGACGATTACGCGCCGGACAATCCCGATCCGATAGCCCACATCACTTTTTCTCAAACGACCGACCTGCTGATCGTGGCGCCGGCGACGGCGAACATGATCGCCAAGTTTGCGTGCGGCATTGCCGACGATTTTCTAAGCTCGACGTATCTCGCGTGTACCGCGCCCGTGCTGATCGCGCCCGCGATGAATACGACGATGCTCGAACACCCGGCGACGCAGCGCAACCTGGAGCAACTGCGGGCAGACGGTGTGTACTTCGTCGAGCCGGATGCCGGCGAGATGGCGTGCGGCACGATCGGTCCGGGACGATTGAGCGAACCGGATCGCATTGTTGCAGCCGCGCTGGAGATCCTCGGATCGTCAAGTGCGAAAGATCTAACCGGCGAGCGTTTTTTGATAACCGTCGGCGCGACCCGCGAGGAGATCGATCCGGTGCGCTTCATCTCGAATCGCTCGTCAGGCCGGATGGGCTTCGCGCTTGCTGAAGCCGCGTTGAAACGGGGCGCTGAAGTCACAGTCGTGAGGGGAATCACGACTGTATCGCCGCCTGCCGGCGTCAAAGTCGTTCGCGCGCTATCAGCGGAAGAGATGGCGCAGGCTGTTGCGCAGGAGATGAAAAATGCTTCCGTGTTCATCGGGGCAGCGGCGATTGCGGATTATCGGCCGGTTCAACGGGCGGCTAAAAAGATCAAGAAGTCGGAGGACACACTGACGCTGACGCTGGAACGAACGCCGGACGTGCTATCGCAAGTATCAGCCTCGCGTTCGAATGGAATGCTGGTCGTCGGCTTTGCGGCCGAGACGGAGAATGTAATCAACAACGCGGCCGAGAAATTAAAAAGCAAAAACCTTGATGCCATTATCGCTAATGATGTCTCGCGTTCTGACTCAGGGTTTGATGTGACTACTAATGCGGTCACCATCATCACTGTGCAAGGGCCAATTGAGCTGCCCGTTATGTCGAAACGTGAAGCGGCCGATCGCATACTCGACGTAATCGCCAGTCTTAGATCTCATGGCAACTGAATTAATCGAATTAACGAGGAAACAACTTGAGCACCTGCGGGAGTTAGGTGTAGAAGGAATTGACATCCGTGTTACGGCATCCGAGCCTGGTTCAACAGAAACCTTCGAACAGATCCACGCGGAAATCGGCGACTGCACACGCTGCCCGTTGAGTCAGGATCGCACTCACGTGGTCCACACCGAAGGCAACCGCAAAGCGCGTCTGATGTTCGTCGGCGAAGCCCCGGGCGCGGACGAAGACGCGCAAGCACGGCCATTCGTCGGCCGCGCCGGACAGTTGCTCACCAAGATCATCGAAGCCATCGGCCTGAAACGCGAACAGGTGCTGATCGGGAACGTGAACCGCTGCCGTCCACCCGGCAACCGCGCGCCGATGCCCGACGAAGTCGCCGCCTGCAAACCGTTTCTGCTGCGCGAAATCGCCGTGGTCCAACCCGAAGTCATCGTCGTGCTCGGCAACACGGCGACGAAGAACCTGCTCGACACACGCGAAGGCATCACGAGGATTCGCGGGAGTTTCCAGGACTACAAAGGCATCAAGGTGATGCCGACGTTCCATCCCGCGTACCTGCTTCGCGATCCGTCGAAGAAACGTGAGACCTGGGAAGACCTGAAGAAAGTCCGCGATTACCTGGATAATAAGTGACGAACACGCAAAGCGACCCTCATGACGCTGAAATCGCCTCGAACCTCACGTACGCTGAAGTCGCAGTGCCGCTGCACGTCTTTCAAACGTTCACTTACCGGCTCGCTCCGGAAATAAGCCGGCAAGCGGAAGTCGGCGCGCGCATCACGGTGCCGCTCGGTCGCAAGCTCGTCACGGCTTACATCGTCGCCCTTCACGACACGCTGCCGGCGAACCTCGCCGAAATCGATATCAAAGACGCTCGCGAGTTAGTCGATACCGAGCCGGTTTGCAGTCCTGAAATCCTCGAGCTGGCTCGCTGGGTCGCGGACTATTACGCCTGTCCGCTCGGCGAAGTAATTAAAGCGGCGCTGCCGCCCGGCATGACGCCCTCGAGCAAACGTGGTCCTTCGTTCATCAAACCCAAGCTGCGGCGGTTTGTTCGTTTGGGCAGTTCGGAAGAGCAAAAACTTACTGAAGCTCAGCAACGCGTCATTGCAGCGCTCGAACAAAGCGGACCGATGTCGCTCCAATCGCTGTTAGCGGCTGCCGACGTTGGCGCTTCGACGGTGGCGTCACTTGAAAAGAAAGGACGCGTGGAGATCTATAACGAGGCAGTCCGGCGCGACCCGTTGGCCCACGCTGCTCACTTGCAAGCGGAGGAATACACGCTCACGTCCGCGCAGCAATCAGTCCTCGAAAGGATCGAACAACAGATCGACAACGAAACGTACGCCGCGATCCTGCTGCACGGTGTCACCGGCAGCGGCAAGACCGAAGTTTACATCCGCGCCATGCGTCACGCGCTCAGTCTCGGCCGGTCGGCAATGATGCTCGTTCCGGAGATCGCGCTGACGCCCGTCTTCTCTCGCCGTCTGCGCGCCCACTTCGGCGACAAGGTCGCGATTTTCCACTCGTCGCTCCAGAAGGGTGAACGGTTCGACGAATGGACGCGCGTCAGGAACGGCGACGCGCGCATCGTGATCGGCACGCGCTCCGCTGTTTTCGCTCCGGTGCGGGACCTCGGGTTAATCGTCGTAGACGAGGAGCACGAGTCGAGCTATCGGCAACAGGAGTCGCCGTACTACAACGCGCGCGACACCGCGATCGTGCGAGCGCAAAAAGAATCCGCCACGGTCGTGCTCGGATCGGCGACGCCTTCACTCGAATCGTTCTACAACGCACGCCACGGCAAGTACACGCTCGTCACGATGCCGCAACGCATCGCCGCGCGTCCGATGGCCGCCGCAACGCTGATCGACATGCGCAAGATCTTCGCGCGTCACGGCAAACCGCGAGTGTTTTCGGACGAACTGCTGGAAGCGATTCGCGAGACTCAGGAGCGGCGCGAGCAGTCGATCATCCTGCTCAACCGGCGCGGTTATTCGCGATTTATTCTCTGCCGCTCGTGCGGCGAGACGATCCAGTGCCCGAATTGCGACGTGACGCTCACGTACCACCGCAGCGAGCGCGTGATCGTCTGTCACTACTGCAACCACCGCCAGGCAGTGCCGCGCGTCTGTCCGTCATGCGGCAAGAAATACATCTACTACGTCGGCGAAGGCACGGAACAACTCGAGGAGATGCTGACGCAGTTCTTCCCCGCACTGCGCGTCGCTCGCATCGATCGCGACACGACCGCGCGGCGCAGCGTGTTCGAGAAGTCACTCGCCGACTTCAGCGCCGGCGAGCTCGACACGCTCGTGGGCACGCAGATGCTGGCCAAGGGCCATGACTTTCCGAACGTGACGCTCGTCGGCGTCGTCTCCGTCGACACGGGCCTCGCGCTGCCGGACTTTCGTTCCGCCGAGCGGACGTTTCAACTGATCACGCAGGTCGCCGGACGGGCGGGACGCGGCGACCGGCCCGGCAAGGTCCTGATTCAGACTTATCATCCGTATCACTACGCGCTGCGCCACGCGTGCGCGCAGGATTACGAGGCGTTCTACGAAGAGGAGATCAACTATCGTAAGAACCACTCGTATCCGCCGTTCGTCGCATTGGCGAGCCTGCTCGTTCACGGCGTCGACCTGGGCCGCGTGCGCACTGATGCGCTCGAGCTTCGCAAGCAGCTCGATCTCGCGAACGAGGAGCGAAAGTGCCGCATACTTGGCCCAGCACCCGCGCCGCTCGCCCGCCTCAAAGGCGAACATCGTTTCCAGCTCTTAATCAAGTCGCGAAGCCGGAAACAGGTGCGTGAGATCGCGGATGCAGCGCTTAAAACCGTGGTAAACCTGCGTTCCGTTAATCTCGAGATCGACCCTGTTTCAATAATGTAGTTCCCGCAAAGGCGCAAAGGCGCAAAGGAAGAAGTTGTTGGGTCTCTTGGGACTTAGGTCTTGGGTCTTGGGTCTTGGGTCTTGGTCAGTTGCTGTCTTGCGCTCTTCCTTTGCGTCTTTGCGCCTTTGCGGGAAACATTTAAACTCCCCCGCATGAAACTTTCAGAACTCGCCGCACTGACCGGCGCACGTATCGAAGGCTCAACTGACGACATCGAGATCAACGGCGCCGCCGGCCTGGACGAGGCCACAGAAGGTCATGTGACCTTCCTCTCCAACCCTCGTTACACGCCGCGCGTGAATACCACACGCGCGTCTGCCATTTACCTCAGCGAAGAAGCGACCACTGATCGACAAATCTCAATCCTGAGAGTTAAAGATCCATATCTCGCCTACACGCGTGCGCTCAGAATTTTCTATCCGGAGCCGGAGTTTCACGCGTTTATCCATCCGAGTGCCGTGATCGACTCGTCCGCCGAAGTTGGCCTTGTTGCCATAGGCGCGAACACAGTCGTTGGGCGCAACGTCAAGATCGCGGATCGCGTCACGATCCATCCGAACGTGACCATCTACGACGACGTGACGATCGGCAGCGGCTCGGTCATCCATTCCGGCGTCGCACTGCGCGAACGCACAGTGATTGGAGAGCGAGTCGTCATTCACAACAACTCAGTTATCGGCTGCGACGGTTTTGGTTACGCGAAAGACGAGGAACGACGCTGGCTCAAGATTCCGCAGGCCGGCAGAGTCGTGATCGACGACGACGTCGAGATCGGCGCCGGCACGACGATCGATCGCGCGTCAGTCGGCGAGAGCCGCATCGGACGCGGTTCGAAAGTCGACAACCTGGTCCAGATCGGACACTCGTGTACGGTCGGCGAGGATTCACTATTGTGCGCGCAGGTCGGACTCGCGGGAAGTTCGCATATCGGCAGTCGCGTGATTCTGGCGGGACAAGCAGGCGTCGCGGGTCACCTGACGATCGGCGACGACGTCGTGCTGACCGCGAAGAGCGCGACCAGTCACAACATTCCGGCAGGAAAAGTGATCTCGGGAATTCCGGCGTTCGACAATCGCGACTGGCTGCGATCAACCGCCGCGTTTCGAAGGTTGGGCGACATTCAACGCTCGGTGCGAGACCTCGAGCGAAAGATAAAAGAGACTGACGCTAAGTGATCGCGCCGCCGTCGACGATCACGACCTCGCCGTTCATGAAACTGTTCCGCTCGCTGACCATGAAAGCGGCATACTCGGCGAGCTCTTCCGGACGACCAAGCCTGCCCGCGGAAGTCCAGAAGTCGTGCATCTGAAGCAGACGATCGGGAAGGGCCTGCGCGAGATCGGTATCGAATATCCCCGCCGCTATCGCATTAACCCGGACGCCAAACGTCGCCGCCTCGCGCGAGAGACATTTCGTAAACCCGATCATCGCGGCTTTCGACGTTGCGTAGTGAACGGCGGTCGGAAGCGCGCGCATCGCGCCGATGGACGTGATGTTGAGAATGATTCCCTTCCGCTGCCGGATCATCTGTTTGTACATCGGCTTCGTCACCGCAAACAGACTGTCGACGTTCGTGTGGATGACTTCGTCCCAGGCGCGGTCGGTGGTGGTTGCGAAGTTGTCGCCGCGGTTGATGGCTGCGTTGTTGACGAGGATATCGATGCCGCCCCACTTCTCAACCAGCTCGCGCGTCAACTTCTTCATGCCGACGCGATCGACGACCGACACCTTCGCATTGAACGCGCGCCGGCCGTGACCCTCGATCTTGCTGATCATGTCGGCGGCGAGGTCGTCGCGCGAGTTGTAGCTAAAAGCCACGTCGGCGCCTTCGCGCGCAAATATGTCACAAATTGCCGCACCAATGCCGCGCGTTCCTCCGGTGATGAACGCTCTCTTTCCCTCAAGCAAAAGACTCACTCAGTTATGTTTTCTCCAATCTGGGTCACGAAGAGGCGCAAAAAACAGAAAATAGTTTGCTACCTTCCATCCAACGTTCTTTGTGCCTTTTGTGCTCTTTTGTGCCTTTTTGTGGCTACGCGGAGGCGACTTCACTCAAAACCGCTTTTTCAGGCTGTGGAATCAGTGCCGCGATTTCCTCAACAATTTGCCGTGTCGCGTTCGGGATTGCAAGTCCGACCGTGGCTGCACGCAAACGGGAGTAGTGCAACTCGTCCTCGATCATGCGCCGGACGACGGGCACGACGTCGCTCGGGCGTCGCAGCATCACACCCGCGCCGCGCTGCGCGATCATGTTGGCGGTGCCGGCTTCCTGCGGCATCGGCTCGGTGATCATGTCGGCGATGATCGGGACGCGGCACGCGAGTGCTTCGAAGGTCGTCAGGCCGCCGAGTTTTGAGATCATGACGTTTGCGGCGCTCATCAGCTTCTCGATCTCGTCCGAATAACCGATGACTTTGATCGGGAACGGCGCATCGAGCGCGATCGTTTCGGCCGCAACGCGCAGGTCTTCGTTCTTGCCCGCGAGGAAGATCGCCTGCACGTCCAATTCGCCACGCGCCAGTTCACGGAAGATCTGCGGAATGTTTCCGCCTCCTACCCAACCCGCGTTCACGAACACCGTAAACTTTTCCGGATCGAGCCCGAGTGCGCGCCGTGCAGCCTGCGCCGCCTCTTCGCCGGGATACGCAAATTTCGGATGGACCGGCATGCCGGAAATCTTGATGCGCTCAGGCGAGACGCCGTAGTCGATCAACTGCCGCCGCGCATCATCGCTCGCGACGAGATAAAGCGTGACTGCGTCGCACGCCCAGCCCCTCCAGAAACCATAACAAGGATCGGTGACTACCGACACCAGCGGCACGCGATCCGCGAGCCCCAACTCGCGCAGCACGCGTCCAAAAATGTGCTGCGTCAGCGGATGAACGCTGACGACGATGTGCGGACACCAGCGTTCGAAAAGATCCTTCACGTAACCGACGCATCGCTTATGAAAAAACTGCCGCGTGTCCGGACGGAGCCGGTTAATGAACCAGTAGTAATATTTCATCCAGTGCTGGCGGTTGCGCAGGATCCAGTTGTACAGACGAACCAGCTTCTCCGCCAGGTGATGCGACTCTTCAACAGCGCGCACGACCCTGACCGCGTACGATTCACCGTCGAAAAACTTCTGCACGCCGGCGACGATCGCCGCCGCGGCGGAACGATGTCCACCGCCGGTGTCGGACGAGATGATCAGGATCTTGGGGATGCGTGGTTGCGGAGACATTTAGGGTGGTCTTTGGTCTTTGGTCTTTGGGCCTTGGTCTTCGTACTTGGTCTTTGTACTTAGTTCTTTGTTCTTGGTTCTTCTTGTGTTTTTTGTGCCTTTTTGTGGCTAAAACCCTGCAGCTGTCAGCCCCTCCGGCTCCGGATTAAGGCGGTCGATGGCCTTCCGCGCCTTCTTCATCTCTCGCTCCAGTTTCTTGATCTGGATCAAGTGACCGGGATTGAACGGCAGTGACGGGTAGTAACTATTCGACTCGTGCGTGCAGAAACAACCGTCAGCGGCTTTTTGCCGTCGCGCTTTCATCGCGGGCGACAGCCACAGCTTCTGGAAATTCCAATCGAACTCGCGCAGGTTGCCGATCGGTTCGAGGTTCTCGCACGACGAAACGGTGCCTTCGTCGTAGATCACGCCGCCGGCCGTGCCGGCGTAACACTTCATTTGCGCGGTCTGCGTTTCCTGCGTTTTAGCGATCAGCCCGTGCATGTAGATGTCGATCGCGGCCTTGAAGTAGCCGGCTTTGCCGCCGTAGTTGTTCTTGATCGCGGCATTGCGCGAATCGTCGTCGATCATCTGGGCCAGTTTCGCGTAGCGCGAGTGGTCGATGTCCAGCTCTTTCGGGTCCGCTGATGGCGGGCGAATGTAGTTGAAGTTCACCTTGTCAGGCTTCAGGTCGTACTTGAGAAAATCGTACCACTCGAAGATCGTGTCCTGGTTCGAGTTCATGAAACAGGTGCAGGTCTGAACGTCGAGCCGCGGATACTCTTTCTTGATGGCCTGGAGCTGGCGCGCGGTGTCGATCGCGAGGTCCCACGAGCCGGGTTTCTGGCGAATCTTCTCGTGCTCCTGTTTGGGACCATCGATGCCGAGCGCGACGGTGACGTTGAGGTTCGGGCACTCCTGAAGGATGCGCGTCACGTCCGGGAAGATTCGTTTCTGAATCTGGCCGTTGGACATGATGTAGATCGATTCGAGCTTGTTGTTGGTGTAGAACGCGCGGGCGATCTCCGGCAGGTCTTTGCGCGTGAACGGCTCGCCGCCGGCGAGTATCAAAACGCCCAGGTTTCCGCCCAAAGTTTCCGAGATCCGCTCGATCTCGTGCGTCTTCATCTGGAGTTTTTTGCGCGGTCGGTCGTCCAGCTCGTCGGTGAAGAAACAGTGCGTACACCGCATGTCGCAAACGGAAGTGACCAGAATATTCAGCAATACCGGGGAAAATGGTTGTCCGAGGGCGAGTTTCGCGTAACGCTTCAACAGCTCTTTGGTCGTAAAATCCATCTACACCTCAATGTCCTTCGCGCGCGCAAGTGCGCGAGAATCTTACTGATAAGCTATTTGAAGACGCATTGTCAACGTGAGTTTCCTATCTATTTTGAGACAGATTTGCGGAATCGATGGCTAGTTTGTGCCGGCAAAGCGCGGGGCTTCGGTGACGATCACGTCTAGCACGCGGAAGGCGCCGCCGGAGGGAAGGTCAAAGCCTATGTCGAGGTAGCCGCTCTGGCTCTCGACGATGTCCGAAACGACCTCGCTAATGCGTTCCGGTTCGATTGTGCCGGTCGATTTCGGGCCGCGTTCGGGTTCCGCCAACGACCAACTGACGAAACCACGAACCACGCTGACGCGCGCGTACAACAAATAACGGCCGTTCGGCCTCACTTTGATTCGCTGCCACAGTCTGCCGCCAGGCAAGGAGGACATTGCCTGTCCGCCTGCCACCGTCATCGCTTCAACCGGACCGGCAACAGACCAGTCGTCGGCGAGCTCATCGGATCGGCTCGTGAGCCGGAACGCCGGATTGCGGGCGAGGTTGTTGCCACTAAAAACGCCGAGGTCCTCCGCCCGCTGGTGAACGTAGGCGCAACCTTCGACAGTTCCACTCGACGAGCGCACGCGAATCCCGGCGCTTCGCTCGCGGCGATCCCTGACGAAAATGTTGTTTCCCATTAACTGCACGAACACGCCGGGCGAGATCTCCGAACGCCGCTCGATGACGACGCTCTCGCTGGTGTCGAGACGTTGAATATCGTCGCGAACGTCAGTATGAATCCAGTTCTTGTCGCGCAGGTTCAGCGGTTCGAGACGATCGTCGGCGAAGTAGAGGACAGTGCCGCCCGGTTTGTACTCGTACGAAATCTGACGGAAATAAAGGCGCGGATCAATGTAGTAGTCTTGCAGTCCGCGCTCGGTCCGTTTGTCGCGTGGCGCAAACTCGATCTTGCGTTTCTCCATCACCGCGTCGTGCAGCGCCATCGCGCTCGCGGGTTTGCCGTCGACTTCCCAGTAGCAGTTGAAGGTCGGATCCTGGTAAACCCAGCCGCCCATTTCCGGAAGCCAGACTTCCGCTCCGGCATGAGTGTCGACGCCGAACATACCGTTCTGCACGGCCACAGTCAGGCCAACGGTGCGCGCCGTCAGGCCCATCGACTCGCAGAACGCGACGTAGATCTGGGCCAGATTGCCGCACAGCACCGGCTTCCCTTCCTTCATCTCTTCGTAAGCTTCGCGCGCGACGCGGCTCTCGATGCCGGGCATGCCGAGACGCGAGCGGCGTTGGACCAACCAGGTGCGGATTTTGTTCGCCCGTTCCCAATCGGACGCTGACGCGGAAATCTCAGCGCTCATTTCACGGCGAAAGAATGCAACGTCGTCTGCGCTGAGACGTTCGCGAGGAGCGATGCGTTTCGTGATGGTGGGAACGCCTGTGATGGTGTCGCCTTGACGTTCGATCGTAAGCCGGCCCAACTCCTGTCCGTTCGGCTGGCGGTCTGTGATCGTGACGATGGTCTCGCCTTCGGGAATCGCGACGCGAAAATCTGCGATCTGAATCCTTGCTTCAGCGGCTGGAGTTGCGGTTCGCGAGACGAACGAAAGGCCAAAGCCCACCAGAAACGACACGACGACACAAATGACGATGGGCCATTTGGTCCTGAACTGCTCCCCGAGGCGGTTCATCGTGAGTGAAAATCTGTTTTACGAAACTTCTGAACGCGGACTGAATTTTGAAAGGACGGGTTGGAGGATATGTGCGTGATGTAGCGAGGTCATCATGCTTGTGTAAAGTTTTGTCAATCCGCGACTCCGTAAAAACACGGAGCTCACGGAACACTGCGTTCGCGATTTTGAATTCCGAGCGCGCGCATGCGCCGATACAAGTGACTGCGATCGACGCCCATCAACTCCGCCGCGCGCGAGACGTTGCCTTCCGCTTCCTCCAGCTTCCGCTGAATGAACTCGCGGTGATACGCCTCAGTCGCTTCTTTGAATGACGGAAACCTGAACGATGCCGCCGGAGGTTCTTCCTTGCCGTGAGGCGGCAAGTCGGCGGCGTTGACTTTCACGCCCGGATGCATGATGACGACGCGCTCGATCGTGTTTCGCAACTCGCGCACGTTGCCGGGCCACGAGTACGACTGCATCTCGTCGATCGCTTCGGGCAGAAACTGTTTGGGCCGTTTGCCGTAAGCCTGCGAGAACTGCTGGTTGAAGTAGTCGACTAGCAACGGCACGTCTTCGAGACGCTCGCGCAGCGGCGGCAGCTCGAACGGGATCACGTTCAGTCGATAGAAGAGATCGGCGCGAAAATTTCCCTGTTCGATCTCGACGTCGAGACGTTTGTTCGTCGCGGCGATCAATCTCACGTCGACTGTGATCGACGTGCCACTGCCGACCGGTTCAAAGCGTTGCTCTTCGAGCACGCGCAACACTTTCGCCTGCACCTTCGGGCTCATGTCGCCGACTTCGTCGAGAAAAATCGTCGCACCGTCGGCCAGTTCAAACTTGCCTTTCTTTGCGGCCGTCGCGCCGGTGAATGCGCCTTTGACGTGTCCGAAAAGCTCCGACTCGATCAGCTCCTCCGGAATCGCGGCGGAATTGACTTCGACGAATGGCGCGGCGGCGCGCAAGGATTCGGCATGAATCGCATGGGCCACCAGTTCCTTGCCAGTCCCTGATTCGCCGTAGATCAAAACGCGTCCATCCGTCGGAGCGACTACGGAGATCTGCTTGCGCAACGCGCGCATCGCGACCGACTCGCCGACCATCGTGTACTCCCGCGCGAGTGCCGCGGCCATGTCCGCATTCATCAGTTCGAGACGTTGTTGGCGCAGCGCGTTGCGGACCGTGAGGACTGTCTTCTCGATCGAGAGTGGTTTTTCGATGAAGTCGAAGGCGCCGAGTTTCGTCGCGCGGACGGCAGTCTCGATCGTGCCGTGGCCCGAGATGATCACGACGGCGGCGTCCGAACCGGCGGCTCGCAGTTGTTTCAACGTTTCGAGGCCGTCGATTCCCGGCAGCCACACGTCGAGCAGAATGCAGCCGTACGCGCGGCGGCCGAGTGCTTTCAAACACTCTTCACCGCTCGCGACGGCATCGGCGACGAAGCCTTCGTCTTCCATCACCGCGCGCAACGTTTCGCGAATGCCGCGCTCGTCGTCAACTATGAGAATCGAGTCCATTTATACGTGGGTCAACGGCAACTCAATGACAAACTTCGCGCCGCGAGGTTCGTTCTTCTCGGCGCGGATTTTTCCGCGGTGTTCGAAGATGATTCGCTGCACGATCGCGAGGCCCAGACCAGTGCCGCTCTTGCGTCGCGAAAAGTATGGCTCGAACAAACGCCTGAAATCACCGGGCGCGATTCCCTGTCCTGTGTCGGCGACTTCCGCGCGGACGATGCCGGTTTCGACGTCGCGACTGGTGTTAATAGTAATCAATCTTTTTTCGCCGTCGGTAACAAGCGCTTCCAGCGCATTGTCGATCAGGTTCACGAATACTCGTTTGATCTGTTCGACGTCGAGCATGGTTGCGGGAAGATCCGGATCGAGCTGGAGATCGATGCGCGCACCGTCGAGGCGTTCTTCATACAATCCTACCGCCTGGGTCACGACGTCGTTGAGATTTGCGACTTCGAAACGCGTGGCCGGCAGACGCGCAAAGCGTGAAAACTCGTCGACCATCGCCTTTAGACCTAATACTTCGCGCGTAATCGTTTCCGTGCATTCCGCGATAACGGCCGAGATACCATTAGCGGTGGGGTTCGCACGCGCGTAGCTCTTTGCGATGCGTTCGGCTGAAAGCTGGATAGGGGTGAGCGGGTTCTTTATTTCGTGGGCCATGCGCCGCGCGACTTCACTCCAGGCGGCAGCCCGTTGAGCGGAAAGCAACTCAGACAAATCTTCGATGACCAGCACCACGCCGCGTCGCGGGCGGACAGAATCGCGGAGCGCTGTCGCCGTCATCGCCACCGGCAACGGCCCGTTTCCGTGAGTCGCGCCGCTTTCCAGTTGTGTCTGCTCGGTGGCGTGACCGACGCGGCGCGCGCGCCTGAGTAATCGTTCCACCACGAGCCAGTCTTCGTTTGCGATCAAACTGTTCAGCCGCGGATTGGAGTCAACTCGATTGATCAACCCGAGCATACGAAACGCCGCGGCATTTAACGTCGTCACCCGATCGTCCTCGTCGACTGAAACGACGCCTGTCGACAACGACTGCAACACCGTCTCGATGTAGTTGCGACGTTCACGGAGTGCGAGGTGGTTCTCTTCGAGTTGCGCCGTCATTTGATTGAACGAGTCGGCGAGCAACGCGAGCTCGTCGTCCGCGATCGTCGTGACGCGATGCGACAGATTTCCGCGGGCGACCTCGTTCGACGCTTCCGCCAGCGCTTTGATCGGCGTCGCGATGCCGCGCGCGAGATAAATCGCGACCCAGCTCGAGACGAATAGCAGGATCAGCGTCATCAGTCCGAGCGTCGAGAGTCCCAGCAAACGGACGCGGCGTTGTTTCTTGACCAGCTCCTGGTAGTCACGTTCGGAAGCGCTGACGAAATCAGCGAGATCGTTCGACGCCCGTTTCTGTGGCGCAAGGATCAGTGTTTCCGAGTTATTCAGCGGCATGGAGAGAACATCGCCGGCGGGGAGATTCGAACGACTGCTGGTCAATACTGACCCGTCTGCTCCGATAATCTCGGCGCGAGCCAGTTGTCCCGATGCGACGATCTGGTCCAGGGTCGCCTGTCGATCCTGTGGCGCTTGTTTGTTGAGTAACAGCACCAGCAGTGAAGCATTGTCGCGCAACGTTTTCTCGTTACTCTCGAGCGTGTCACGTCGCACTTTTTGCGCCTGTTGCAGGATCTCGTCAGGCAGCGGATTAAACCACTTCTCCAGCGAGCGATTGAGAAAGAGGTAGGAGAACACGGCCATCGCCGTGATCGGCAAAAAGCTGATCGAGATGAAGTAAATCAGCAGACGCGTTTTGACTTTCGACCCGAGCTGCCGCTCTTTTCGCTCCCGCCGCAGTTTCAGCAGGTTGCGAACGAAGATGAACAGGAAGACGACGAAGGCGACGAAGTTGAGAGTCGAAAGCGCGTAGAGGACCAGCGTGTCGGATGCTGTGTCAGGGCGGATCACGGTCCAGAGCCAGAGCTGTTGCGAGACGATGATCGCAAGCAACAGCAGGACCGTCACGCCGAGGACCCACAGCAGCACACGGCGGCGACGGCGAATGCGTTCCCGCTGTTCCGGGGTCATATTTTCGCGATTTTCGGCCATGGAAGCGTTGGGGAAGTCTAGCACACTGATAAGGCGGATCTGTCCTGTTGCTGGTAGAATGCCACGCCAACACCGAATGGACCCGTACAAGATTTTCTTCAATGAGTTTGGCCGTCTGCGCAGCGGGTGGCGGCTGATGCTGTACTTCTTTGCGTTCATCGCGGCGTCGTGGCTGTTGGTGACGATTGTGCGGGTCGCGTTCGCAGTCGGACGCGAAGTGATCCCGCCGCTTCCGCACGCCGAGTTCCTGACCTCCCTCGTCGATCGTTTTTTGATACTCGGCGCCGCGCTCATC
>DASURS010000018.1:0-10777 GCA_036279935.1 Pyrinomonadaceae bacterium | reverse complement strand
GACAGCCTCACTTCCGTTACTACGCCACAGGGCACGATAACGTACACGAACGACGAAATCGGCCGGCGCGAGAGTATGTCGGTTCCGGGGCAAGCGACCGTGTTCTACTCGTACGACGATGGCAACAACATCACGTCGATCACGCGAGGCGCGGACGTCGTCACCTTCGTTTACGACGCAGCCGATGAACTGATCAGGACGGTCCAGCCAAGCGGGCTGACCAGCGATTTCGATTACGACCTCGGCGGGCGGCTCACGGGCATCACGTACAAACGAGGCTCGACGGTGCTGGGCGATCTCACGTACCAGTACGATGCCGCCGGGCATCGCACCGTCGTGGGCGGCACGTTCGCTCGCACGAACCTGCCGCAGGCGTTTGGTTCAGCCACTTACAACGACGCGAATCGCTTAACACAAAAAGGCGCCGCATCGTTCACTTACGACGCGAACGGAAATCTGACCAACGACGGCACGAACACGTACACGTGGAACGCGCGGAACCAGTTGGCGTCGATCAGCGGGCCTGGTCTCGCCGCGTCTTTCCAGTACGACGCGTTCGGACGCCGCGTCAACAAGACGATCAACGGCGCTTCGAGCACGTATCTGTACGACGATTTCAACGTCGTGCAGGAGACGAGCAGTGGACCAACCGTAAACTTGCTCGCGAGTGGCTGGGACCAGGTGTTCACGCGCACTGATGGCTCGGGAAGTTTCGACCTGCTGCGAGACGGGCTCGGCTCGACGCTCGGTCTCGCAGACTCGAGCGGCGTCGTGCAAACGACTTACACGTACGACCCATTCGGCAACACGACGGTCGCCGGCGGCAGTGGCAACTCCACGCAGTTTACGGGGCGAGAAAACGATGCGACCGGGCTCTACTTCTATCGTTCGCGCTACTACTCGCCGGTGCTGCAACGATTCATCAGTGAAGATCCCGCCGGCGTCACCGGTGGAATCAATCTTTACGCCTACGTCTCGAACGATCCGGTGAACTTCGCCGACCCGGTTGGTCGTTGGCCCACGAGGTACGGCTGGGATACGCACCAGGAGTCGGCGCGCCGCATGCTGAACGATCGCCTCAGCGCCGAGGAGCTCAAGATGTTGACGGACGGCATTTACCACGCGGATGACGATGAGTGGCAAACCGTTCCGAATTCACATCGACACGCGATGACGCCGGGTGACGAGAGTAAGACCGATGCGCGAAGGAAGGCGAACGATTTCGTCAGGGACAACCTCGAGAAGGCACGCAACGCGACGTCGCCCGCGGATAAAATGAAGTACCTGGCGTACGCGATGCACGCGATGCAGGATGCGACGTCGCCGGCCCATGCGGGATTTCAAAAGTACTACGGCGGCAAACGCGAGCTTGCCTCGCACGTGTGGGAGGAGCTGTTCGATCCCGGCGCTGGCAGCAACCTTGATAAAGCGACGGAGATGGCCTACAAGTACTACAAGGGTGACTTACCGATGCCCAAGGACTTCTTCGAGAACCTGTGCGCCGATAAGTACAAATAGAGCGGCATTTTGGGTAGTGTCATAGTTGGAAAATATTCTCAGCGTATCTCAGCGCTCTTCCGCGGCTCTGCGGTAAATGTCGAGTAAAAGCAGTAAGCGCAGAGCCGCAAAGGGAACGCAGAGAATCGCAGAGGAAAATAAGACACCACCGGCATTTTTGGAGGGAGACGTATAAAGAGACACGTAATCTTTGGCGTCCTGATTATGGTGGTGGCGTTGCTGCTCACCTGGCTGTTGTTGGGTGAGACATCGCCGTTGGACGAGTATTTTCTGTGGCACGTCGGCGTGCCGAATTTCTGGCGCGCATTAAATGCGGCGCCGTTCATCATCGGATCGGTCATCAGCGGCAGTCACGCCGGCCCTCACCGGGCCGTCTTCATCACGCTGCTGTGCCTTCAGTGGTTCATCGTCGGCTTCGTAATTTCACTCCTGCTCTCGGGCTTCTCGCGCAAGTTCAAATAATTATTTCGTGCGACACGGCTGTTGCGTTGGGCCACCCAGGTCGCGACCGTTGATGAGGTTGTTCTCGTACACATTGCCCTTCCCGCAAACCTCGATGAACCCTGCCTGAACATTGATCGTCAAACCCGGTCGATCGCGGTAGTTGTTGCGCCGGAAGACGTTGTTCACTGCATTCTGCGTCCAGACAGTCGTATTCCCTCCGCCGCCCGTCGACTCGAAATCGTTGTCTTCAATGACGCAGCCACTGATCGAGTACGCCTGAATCGCATTTTGCCCGGTGCGATAGACGTAGTTATTGCGTATCTGACAACCCTTCAAACCGTTGAGGAATAACCCGTTAGTCATGAAGCGGTAGAGCCGATCGTCCCTGCCGCCGATCGCGACATTGTTCGCGGCTACGACGAGCCCGTGGTTCGCGCCTTTGTACGGATCCTGCAAACAGATAGCTGACCCGGCACTGTGAAGCGAACCTTCATAGTCGTAGAGATTGTTGAAGACGAAGATGTTTTTCGAGTGGTCCGCCTCGGAGTTAGTTTCGAGATCGAACCCGCAAACACCGCCGCCGAACTTCGGCTCGTGATGCCCGAGACGAAACGCGTAATTCTCCGTCACATAAACGTTCTCAGAATTAACGGCCGCGATGTTCGCGGCAGCAACGCCGCTCGTGATGTTGTGATAAGCGACACTGTCGTTTGCGAAGTAGTTCTTCTGAAGCGCGGAGCCTCCGAAACTGATACCGATCGAAGCCGTGTCTTCGAGATAGTTGTTCTGCGCAGTGCAACGGTCGCAGTTGCCGAACTGCATCGTTGACCTGACTCCGCCGTCATAAACCTGTTGCCTGCCGCGAATGTGAAAACCGACGATGGCGATATTTCTCGATCGTTCGGTGTGCGAGCAGCAGGCATCGCCTTTCGCCTGAAAGACGATAACGGCGGGCGTCGGTCCCGCTGCGAATGTAGGTTCGAGGATCGTCGTTCCCGTCCCTGCCAACTGTTCCGGCGTTAGCGACTGAACAGCCCTCAGAAACGGATCGCGAAAGTTGCGCCCGTTTCCTTTGCGAAAGTAGTCGAGCACGGCTTGAGGCGGCCGGTACGTTCCTTCAACCAGCACGTTATCGCCGACTAGGAAACATCCATAGTCCGTGATCCCGGTTATGTCGCAGGCATAGGTTGAACTGTCGAACCTGGTGTGATGGTTTAGTTGGACCTGCGTCTTGATCGAGCCGCCGCCTGCGATCGCGATCGTGCCGCCGCCTGCAGTAGTCAGCTCCTGGTTTGCGGCGTTGATTAACAGACCGAGATCGTTTGCTGCGGCGGCAGTCGTGCGCACAGCGCGCAATCTTTGCAGCAGACTGGCCGGCGCTCTGCCGCTGACGGAGACGTTTGCCAGCGAGACGGTGATGGTTGGACCTGGTTTGTTTGCGGGTAGATACGAAGCCGGATCGATGACCGGCAGTTGGGGCGGCGCTTGCGCCTGAGCTGAAAGGCCGATCAGCAGGATGACAATAAAAATTCGCATGGAGTTTGGCAGTACAGTTCAAGTTTCGCGCAACAGCTACACTGTAACAGATGCGCGTTCTTCGAAGCTGACTGCCTTACTCCATGCGGCGCTCTCTCCAGCTAACCTCGCTTAACTGAACACGTGTCTCTCTTCAGCGTCGCGCATGATGCAGTGCAACAGGAACAGGAAACCGGGTGAAGCGAAAACCACGAACGCCCAACCTCCGATGTGGTTTCCCAGCACGTAACCCCACACAACATAAAACGCGAGGAGACTGCCGAGCGTGATCGTCGCTCCCAAACCGTCCTTCCACCACCCGACGATCATGCCGATGACCACTCCGAGCGGGAAGAAAACGAGTCCGATCCATTCGTTCGACGTAATCGTCGCGGGATTGCCTGCTTCATCCAGAAACAGCATCACCAGCAACGTGATACTCGCAACGCTGCCGATACGGGCCAACACTTCGACCACCGTCATCGGCCGCTCCAAATTGATTCTGTTCTTAAACATAGTCGACCTCCTTAGTGGACCAACTATGTGCGACTGTCCGGCCTCAGTTGAAGAAGCCGGACAGCCGGTTGAGCGGACTGGCGTTTAGACGCCCGCCGCTTTTGCTGTTTTTTCAGTCACTGGAGCCGTTATCTCCAGCTTGCGTGTCGGCGTTTCGACTTTCTTCGCCGGCAGCGTGATTTCGAGAACACCGTTCGTGAACGTGGCGACGGCGTTCTCCGTCAACACGCCTTCCGGAAGCGGAACCTGCCGATAGAAGGTTCCATACTTTCGCTCGGTGCGGAAGAAACCTTCGTGCTTCTCTTCTGTTTCTTCCTTCCGCTCGCCCGAGATCGTAAGCACGTCGTTCGTCACCTCGATGGTGACGTCGTCTTTCGTGAGGCCGGGCAGATCAGCCCGCACTATGAACTGGTCGTTCTTGCGAAAAACTTCAAGCTGAGGCAGCCAGTCCATCTTTTCAAACTCGGCGCGGAACGGACGGAAATCTGGTTTGAAGAAGGTCGGGAAAGCCATTCCCGGAAAACCTTCAAACATCCGTTCCATGTCTTTTGTGAAGCGTCGCATCATCCAGAACGGGTTCACCGTTTCAGGCATCGGCCGCTCCAACTCCATTCTCTCTTTCTCCTTCATTGCTTCTCCTTCTATGAGTGCCCTTTAGTTTAGAAATACGGATCGACGCGGAGATGGTCTCTGACCTGAGTCACGCCTGGCGCATGACTTATCGAGCCGAGCACTGCTCGTCTCTCCTGCCAGGAATGAACTCGCCCCCACAGGTCGACTACGCCATCGGTCACTTCGATCCGTAAGCGGTCCGCCTCGCGCAAGGCCCTCTGCTCCAAGGCAAACTCAATTTCGTCTCGCAACTGCGTCTTGCTGATCGGCTGTTTGCGAATCGTGAGCTTGTTGATAACGCCGAACACGCCCGGAATCCGTCCGACTGCACGTTCAGCATCGGAAAACTCGCGGGCAAAATCGACCTCGCCTTCGAGCGTCACCCATCCATTCGAGACGGTCGATTGAATCGTGTCATTTGGGACCAGGGCGTCCCATTCGAGTGCGCTACGAACGGCGTGCGCGATCTCGCTGTCACTCCGCCGGTATTGATCCAGCGGTTTCACCTCGATGTCATTTGCAACGTCGAGCACGCCGGCGACACGATGGGCCGTTTCCTGGGCGGCCATCTTTTCGTGGTGATTTGATACCGCACCGCGTAAGGTCACTACACCGTCAATGACCTCGACGTTGATGGTCGCCCAGGGAACTCGTGAATCCCACTTCAATTCGGAAATAATTCTTTTCTTGATGTCTGTATCATTTCGCGGTTTGAGCATAATGACCTCCCGTTACGCGCGAACCTGTCACACATCCACCTTCGCGCGCCCTTCCCGCCGCCCGCCGCTCCTGCACACTACACCGTAAGCTCGCAACGAACATGCCGCTGATCAGTATCGGGAACTCGCGCAGATTTACACGCCGGTCCAATTTCGTGCGGAAAGTTACGCAGTGAGTGTGTGGAAACTCGCGGAGGACACGCACTCGATCTCTCGTTCGTATCGAACGTTCGCTCGGGTACGGGCCTTGCCGGTTTCGATCGCGGACAGGAGCGTCAAACAGCCATGAGAACAGCCACACACCTTACCTACACACTCGATTTCTCCGACATTCGGTTGAAAGACGTTTCTCGCGTGGGCGGCAAGAACGCCGCGCTGGGCGAGCTCTTCAACTCATTCAGGACTCAAGGCGTCGGCGTGGTCGACGGCTTCGCCACCACGGCAGACGCCTACCACACACTACTCGCGGAGGGTGAGCTCGAGTACGAGCTTCGTTCCCTCGTCTCTGATTTCGATTACGACGACGCCGAGGAGCTGAAACGGCGAGGACACGCCGCGCGCGTCGCGGTGCTCGATATGCCGCTGCCGAAGGAGTTGCGTGAGGCGGTGATCGCCGCGTACGACAGACTTTGCAAACGGCTCGGCTATGAACCTGATGTTGCCGTGAGATCGTCAGCGACAGCCGAAGACCTGCCGGAAGAGTCGTTTGCCGGCGCGGCGGAAACGTTCCTCAACGTTCGCGGGCGTGAAGCGCTGCTTCGCGCCGTACACATCTGTTTCGCATCGCTCTTCACCGATCGTGCGATCAGTGATCGCGCTCGGTTGGGGTACGACCTGTTGAAAGTGGCGATTTCTGTGGGCGTCCAGCCGATGGTCCGATCCGACAAGGCAAGCTCGGGTGTCATGTTCACACTCGATAATGGATCGGGATTTCGCGACCTCGTGCTGATCAAAGGTTCGTACGGGCTCGGGCCGTACGTCGTCAAGGACGTAGTGACGCCTGACGAATGGCTTGTCTTCAAGCCGGCGCTCATCTTCGGACGGCGGCTTGGCAGCAAGGACGTTCGGCTGGTCCATGGCGGCTACAACCGCGCCACCAAATGTGAGCCGACTCCGCCGGAAGAACGCTCCCGGTTTTCACTTACCGATAATGAGGTGCTTAAGCTCGCGCACTGGGCCTCTCTCATCGAAGAGCATTACGCGACTCGCGCCGGACATCGGCTGTCGATGCACATCGAATGGGCGAAAGACGGCGTGACCGGCGCGCTCTTCATCGTTAAAGCCAGACGGGAGGCGGGCCACCCTGCGAAGACAAGAGAAGTCGCAACCGAGATCTACAAATTGATGGGCGAAGATGGCCACTTACTGGCGAGCGGACCGGCCTTCCGGCAGATCGATCGGTGCTGAAGAAGGAGAGATAAACTGATGGGCCGTCTGGAGCCCAAGTTTATCGATGCGTCCAATTGTCCGAACCTTCACCAAACCTGTGCTTGATTCGAATGTGCGAGTCAGCGTAGGATTCCGTCATCTTTGGCTCGAAAGTCTTCCACTCGAGTCAGGCTCTACGACGAGAGTCAGTCTCTAAACCCCATTTCCTGATTACCGATGAAGTTGGACGAATCGGATCGTGACACGCTTATGCGCTTGAGCGCTTTCGAGCATGTGCGAAGGCTGAGTGAAGTCCGTGATTATCTCACCGCAAACGATTTGAAACCGGGATTTCTATTCGGTGGAGAGCGAATTCCACTTATCAATCCGCAGCGAGGCATCTTCAAGCCTCAGAAGATGCGGTACCTGCTTTCGATTAAGACCGTGTTTCCGCGGCCAGGTGGAAAGGTCTGGTACGACGACCAGCGCCAGGTTCATCGTCAGATTTTCGAAGGCGACGACTCAATCGACTATGCGTTCATGGGACAAGATCCGAATGCAGTTGATAACCAATGGCTTCGCGAGGCTTTCGAAACCGAATACCCATCATTTACTTCTTAGGTATCGCACCAGGCCGTTATCAAGCCATTCTTCCCGTATTCATCTCAGGATGGGATGCCAACGCGTTGAAGGCTCGCGTCGCGTTCGGAGTGCCTGATCAGGAGATCCTTGCGCCACCGGAAAATGTGATAGAGCGTCGATATGCGCTGCGCGCTGTTAAGCAACGATTGCATCAAGCTTCATTCCGCGAAGCTGTTATAGCTGCGTACGACGGTAGATGTGCGGTGTCCGGGTTACCGGAATCGCTGCTGCTCGACGCGGCACACATGATCGAAGATAAGGACGAGCGGTTCGGCCAGCCAGTGGTTCCCAATGGTATTCCGCTGTCAAAGATTCACCACGCAGCCTTCGACCGACACTTGATTGGCATCGATCCGAACTATCAACTCCATGTGTCCGGGCGCTTACTCGAGCTGAAGGATGGGCCAATGCTTGAGGCTCTGAAGCGATTGAATGGTCAGAAGATCCATCTGCCCCGACGACTGAAAGACCAGCCCGATAGGGACAGGCTTGCGTTGCGATTCGAGCTTTTCAAAACTGCCGCGTAACTTAAGAACAGCCTTCTGTTAGAGACTGCTTCTAACATTCGCGTTGCGATTAGTTAACAGAGACTTATCTATCCATATCCACCCAGCCGTGGTATAAATCGCCACACTATGCGGTCAGTATGATCGCTACTCCTCGCCCTCCCGCCCCGTCGGCATAGCGCCACTGGGGACTCCCGTCCAGAACCAAACGTACGCAGTTCGGATCGATCTGCTTACTCCGTCATTAACCGCTGTCGCCAACCCGACATAGACCGCGAGGTGTGTGATCGGGCCGGTGCACCAACCACAGAGGAAGGGAGTAATGAAATGAAAAACTTAAAGTTCGGATTCGGCGCCAAGATACTAATCGCATTCTCCGCTGCGCTCTTTGTCCTATCAATTTCCCTTACAACCGCAACGATGACGCCGATCACCGAAGGATTCGAAGCCGGCGGCAAGACGTCCTACGCGGCGGCTAACGTAACACTCGGCACCGGATCATGGTTCATGAGTGATGCGCTCACCGGCAATCTCTCGACCGACAGAAAGACAGGCGCGTTCTCTGCCCGTATTCGCGAGATCGGTCGGGTGCGCATGAACTTCAACAAGTCCGGCGCCGGGACTGTCTCTATTCAACACGCTGTGTTCAGCTCCGATGGTCCAAGCACATGGCAACTGTGGTCGTCGACGAACAACGGGAGCACCTGGACTCAAGTCGGTTCAACCATCACGACGAGTTCGACGACACTTCAAACAGTAAACTTCACCGTCAACAACTCCAACGCAATTCGCTTCGAGATCAGAAAAGTCTCCGGCGGCGCGAACCGCATCAACGTCGATAACATCCAGGTTGGCGATTTCTCGTCTCCGACGCCGACTCCAACGCCGACAAGCGGCGAACATCTCACGATGGGTAACCCGAGCAACGCGATAACCGACGTTGCCCAGCCGAACAATTACCTGATGGACAAGCCGCAGTATGCGCTGTCGTACAGTCGCGACAACGGTGGTCCAAACTGGGTGAGCTGGCACCTCGATTCTTCGTGGCTCGGAAGCACGCCGCGCCAGGACGACTTTCGCGCAGACACGACTCTGCCCGCCGGTTGGTATCAGGTTCAGGCGACAGACTTTTCCGGCTCAGGCTTTGATCGAGGTCACATGTGCCCGTCAGCGGATCGCACGATCACTGTCGCCGCCAACTCTGCCACGTTCCTGATGACGAACATGATTCCGCAGCTTCCGGCAAACAATCAGGGCGTGTGGGCCAACCTCGAAAGCTACAGCCGGAGTTTGGTGACACAAGGTAACGAGCTCTACATCATCTCGGGTGGTCAGGGATTGCAGTTCTTCATCGCGAACGGTCATGTGGCAGTGCCCGCGCAAACGTGGAAGGTGATCATCGTACTGCCCGTCGGGAGCAACGATGTTTCGCGAGTGACTACGGCGACGAGGACGATTGCCGTGGTAGTTCCCAACTCCGGAACGATTAATAGCGACTGGCGAACCTATCGCGTTAGTGTGGACCAGGTCGAGGCGATCACGGGCTTCGATTTCTTTTCCAGCGTATCGTCTGGGATACAAGCGGTGATCGAGGGACGCGTGGATAACCAGTAAGTACGACAAATACTTTTGAGAGGCCGAGAGCCCCGGTCCACACTGCCGAGGCTCTCAGTTATTCCGTGTAATCAGTTCGAGCGTGCCTTGGATTGTTTGGAGATAGAGCTGCGGACCTGAGGGCTCGGGAGACCTGCGGGACGCTGTCTATTTCTATTTGACGAGGTCGGTTGGTGCGCAGTGGGTGCGAACGGCGCAGATCTGTATGACGACGATTACTGTCGGTCCTCCAGAAGATTTTCAAGATCCTTCACCAGTTCCGGAGATTCCAGCACCTCCGCAAACTGACCTACCCAGTGCCGTATTCTAGCCAGGTCGAGATTGGGATAGACCGACACGAGATTGTCAATATCAAGTAGATCCCTCTTTCGGTGCGCCACAGCTTTGGTAATTATCAGATCTTCAGGCGTCGCGACTTGCACGGTCAGTTCAGGCGTGGTGAATTCAATTGAGCGTTCGATCATCTCTTGTTCGAACGGTAAAGCACCCAGAGAAATGTCAACATCAATCTTTGTTTGATTGTGTTGGAGAAGCAGAACGCGGGACTTGAGGGCAAATTCCATCGGATCAGAAATTCGCGGGAAAAAACCAAAGCGTGCGCCCGATGCAACAAATGTAGCCACTTCTGCCAAGTCGAGCCATGTCACTGCGTCGATATCTTGCGTAGCTCGTGGTTGGGCCAAAAAGCCTATCGCGGCTCCTCCGATTATTGCGTATGAGACATGCTGATCCTTGAACCATTCCGTGAGTGGAACAAGCACTTGCAGGAGACTCTGTGGCAGTTGAGGCTCAGACATTTGTTCTCTGTTTCAACAAGCGCCAGCGATTACGAACTTCCTGCTCTTCGGCTAAGAAAGCGGGCGAACGGCTCTGGCCAATTGTAAATATCGCGCTCAATTGCGCGAGCTTGATTTCACCCGGCGTATTTCGTATCTGCTGAGCGATGAAATCGTTGACAAATTTCCACCGATCTTTGAACGCTTGCGCCTCTTGTTTGGTTATCGATTTCATTGCCGTGTTTGTCGTCCGTTGATTTTACCCAACAGAGGTAGCGAATCCAATCAGAATTGGATGGGAAGACAAAATCCTTCACTCCGTAGCTCCAACCGTATAAAGAAGAAGTTCGTCGATTTGAACCCTGGGCGTTAGATAAAGATGCGCATCTCACCAATGTGCTTGGATTAACTAACAGCCTCACTAAATTAAAACCGGATTTTCAGTGAGTAACTCTCTGCACCCCGAAGGAGACCTTGGACACCACGGCTCGTCAGGCAGATTGGTGCGGGGTTTTCTGAATAACTTCTTCGACCAATCACCGGTGCT
>DASURS010000017.1:0-30048 GCA_036279935.1 Pyrinomonadaceae bacterium | reverse complement strand
CGGTTTTAGATAGATCAGCAGGTTTCGACAGACGACGAGATCGATGCGTGGAAAAGGAACCCCGCGACTGATGTCCTGCTGGCCGAAGATCACTGTCTCGCGGAGCATCTTTGAGATGCGATAACTGTGATCGATTCGTTCAAAGAAGCGGTCGCGATAGTCGTCCGGCAGTTCGCTGAGAACGTTCTCCGGATATTGTCCTCGCCGCGCGAACGCGATGGCGTCGGAGGCCAGGTCCGTGGCAAAGATCTTGACGCTCCATTCCGGGAAGTCAGGTCCCAGCAGGTCCGCGATGAGCAAAGCCATCGAATAGGCTTCTTCACCAGTCGCGCAACCGGCAGACCAGATCCGTAAAATGCGTCCGTTTTGTTTCGCTTTCTCGATGAGCTCCGGCAATACCGTCTGCTTGAGAAAATCGAACGCTTCCGGATCGCGGAAAACCCCCGTGACTTTGATCAGGAATGCCTTAACTAACTCCGCAGTCTCATCCGGGTGCGCGCGCAGGTAATCAAGGTAGTCGCCCAGATTGCGGACGTGTGTGATCGCCATGCGCCGCGAAATACGGCGGACAATGGTGGACGATTTGTAGTTGCGAAAGTCGATGTTGGTGTGCGCGCTGACGTGGACCAGCAACTCGCGAAGCAGATCGTCGACTTTCACCTCGGGCGGCAAAGTAATGCCTTTCAGAAGGTCGTAGAGCAGCGGACCGATCTGATCCATCTCGACGACGTGATCGACGAGCGTCGGCGCCAACGATAGCGGCATGGAAGGATACGCGGCGGTCTCCGGGTTCTGAATGATCACCACGCCGCCCGCGTTTTTCACTTCCACTGCGCCGGCCGCGCCGTCGGAGCCGGAACCGGTGAGAATCACGGCGATAAGATGTTCGCCGTAAGACTCGGCGGCGCTCGAAAGCAGCTTATCAACTGACGGCACCGGTCGCTCGGCACTGTCTGACTCGAGAAAAACATGTCCGTCGCTGATCTTTACGTGACTGTTCGCCGGGACGACGTAGATCTTCCCGTTCTCCAGCAAAGTGGGGACGCGTTCATTCACCGGCACGATAGGCAGTGCGCTTCGTCGCTCGAGAATTTCGCCGAGATGGCTGCGACGCTGCGGGTCGAGGTGCTGCGCGAGCACGATTGGCGCCGGGAAATTCTTGTTGAGGGTGCTTACGAGAGTCGAGAGGGCGCCCACGCCCCCCGCTGACGAACCCACAACGACGAGGTCGTGGATACCGTCGGACGCATTCAAGTCAGCCATTGTTTAGAATCCGTGCCATAGAGTTAGAGGGACTAATCGAAGACGCTCATTTCATCGCGATCCGTTAACGGCTGATCGGCTATACCACCCTTTTCACCTTGCAGCAACAGCCGCCGAATCGTCGAACTGTGTTCCTCGGCTTCCCTGGCGCGCTTTTCGAACGCTTCGACCGCTCGCCGGTGATTTGACTTGCGCGTGCGATCGACAATCCGCCGCGCGAGAACCAACTGTTCCTCGAGCGCCCGCACAACCGGCCACAGAGCAGCCTCCAGCATTTCCGACTGGCCCTCGTTCAAGCTCTCAGCAGAAACGCATGGGTGCTGCGGGCTGACCGAGGCCATGATTGGATTGTTTCGGGAGAATGGACGGATGTTAGCACAAACAGGAGGTTGCGAATTGAACCGCCGCGGTATTCGTCGGACGTGCCCCAAATAGCACCACTTTGACAAGTTTTGGTGCCGGTTTACGAATAACTCGGCCGGCCCTGGGTACGGCCCCGCACATTGCCAGTGCAAGGGCAGATCCTCTATACTTTGCCCCGTTGAATACCCCTTTCCTCCTGTGGGTATAGTTGGCGCGGCGGACGGCAAAAAACCGCCGCGCTTTTTTCTTTTTCGGGTAAAATCCGTAGCACACACAACTCGATAAAAGGTCGATCGACGCTCGAATAGAAGCTCGAGATGAAGCGCTCCCCTATTCCCCTGATTGCCCGGATTCTGCTGCTGGCCGTTGTTTACTTTATCGGCGCCGAGCTCGGCTTGTCGCTCGCCTCACTCCACCAGAACGTCACTCCCGTTTGGCCGCCGACGGGCATCGCCATCGCTGCGCTGCTGATCTTTGGCCGGCGACTGTGGCCCGGAATCTTCATCGGCGCGCTGGTAGTAAACGCCCTGACTGACGTCTCGCTCGGATCCGCCTTCGGTATCGCCACCGGCAACACTCTGGAAGCACTCGCCGCGTGCTGGCTGTTGCAGCGATTCAGGGGCTGGCGCAACTCGCTCAACTCAGTTGCCGACGTACTGCGGTTCGTCGGATGCGCGACTGTGCTCGCGCCGATCGTGAGCGCCACGATTGGAAGTCTCAGTCTGTTACTCGGCGGCGCCGCTACCTGGTCCGACTTCTGGCCGTTGTGGTTGACGTGGTGGATTGGCGACGGTTTTGGCGCATTGATCGTCACTCCGCTGATCCTCGCGTGGGGTTTGCCGCAAAACGTCGACAAGCGAGACTGGCCCGAAATCGCCGCGCTCCTGACGGCACATCTCGTGGTAGCCATGATGGTGTTTGGCGGATGGTTTCCGGGATCGGTGAAGACTTATCCGCTGGCGTACCTCTGCTTGCCAACACTGCTTTGGGCGGCGCTCAAGTTTGACTTGCGCATCGTGACGACGGCGATTGTGTTGATGGCCGGTGTGGCATTGTGGGGCGCAAGGCAGACTTATGGACCATTCTCCACGACACTCCCGAATCTTTCACTCATCCTGTTAATTTCGTTCGTCGGCACGACCACGCTGATGACGCTCGTCGTGACCGCGATCACGAGCGAGCGGCGGAAGGCCGAGGCAGAGAAGTCCAAACTCGGATCCGAGCTCGAGCTGCACAGGCGGCGGATCGAAGACCTCGTCGCGCACGTGCCCGGCGTGGTTTGGGAAGCGTGGGGCCAGCCCGACGCCGCGACTCAACGTATCGACTTCGTCAGCAGTCACGTCGAGAAGATGCTGGGTTACAGCCAGGAAGAGTGGCTTTCGACGCCCAACTTCTGGCTATCGATCGTTCATCCGGACGACAAGGAGCGCGCCGCGCAGGAGGCGGCCGCGATCTTCATGTCCGGCAAAGGCGGGTCGAGCCGCTTTCGCTGCGTACACAAAGACGGGCGTGAAGTTTGGGTCGAAGCGCAGTCAGTCGTCATGTGCGACGAGACTGGCCCAGTCGGAATGCGCGGCGTGACGATGGACATCACGGCCGCGGTGCAGGCGGAGACCGAGCGTGCGGAGCTTTTGCGACGCGAGAGTCAGGCGCGTGCAGACGCCGAGGAAGCGAGCCGCTTGAAGGAAGAGTTTCTCGCAACGGTGTCGCACGAGCTGCGGACGCCGTTGAACGCGGTGGTCGGATGGTCCCGGCTGATGCGCAGCGGCCAGCTCGACAAAGACGGCACGGCGCACGCGCTCGAAGTCATCGAACGGAACGCGTCGGCCCAGCGGCAGATCATCGAAGACCTGCTCGACGTCTCGCGAATCATCACCGGCAAGTTGAGAATCAACACACAGCGCATCGATCTCCTGCTGGTGATTCACGCGGCGATCGACGCAATCCGGCCGGCGGCCGAAGCGAAGGAGATCGATCTGCGATTGCACTTTGAAGCGCCGGACTCGATCGTGCGCGCCGATGTCGAACGGTTACAGCAGGTGCTGTGGAACCTGCTCGCGAATGCGGTGAAGTTTACGCCGCAACAGGGCGCAATCGATCTTTATCTGCGGCGGCGGGGAACGCTCGCGGAGATCAGGATCGAGGACTCAGGACCGGGCATTCCGGCCGAGTTCCTGCCGCGGATCTTCGAACGATTCAGTCAGGCAGATGGATCGAGTACGAGAAAACACGGCGGGCTGGGACTGGGTCTTGCCATCGTGCGGCATCTTGTCGAGTTGCACGGCGGAACGGTGTCGGCAGGCAATTCAGAAAAAGGCGGCGCTGTGTTGACGGTGCTGCTGCCTGCCGTCGAACCCAACGCCGCCGAACTGATCGCGCGATCGATTCCCGTTCCTAATCGAGACTAGCGGAAGTTCTCTGATGAGTTTTTGAACTTGCGCATCGCCGGTGGCTTCGATTGGGCCGAGTTGTCGTCCGGCGCTGATCCCGAAGGATTGAAGATGTAACTCTCGCGCGAGCGCACCGCGAGGTTCGGTTGATTCGCACGCACTCTGATCATTCGTCTCTGGCCCGGTTCCGGCGCGCGTTTCGGGTAGTAGCCGATGCTGTACTGCCGTCGCAGTTCCTCAGCGACGTTCGCAAAAGCCGTCGACATGTTTTGCAGCGAGTCAGCTCGATATTCACGACCGCCGGTGCTGTTTGCAAGCTCGAGCAGGTAACGGGCACCCACCTCGTAATCGCCGCGCGCCGTTCCGCGTGGCTGTCCTCCGCCGCCCGGATAACCTCCGCCTCCGCCGCGCCGTCCGCCTCTGCGCACTCCGCCGCCGAAGATTCCGCCGAGAATCTGCCCGAAGACGTCAATCGGGACCTGCGGAACGACGATCTGGCCCATGTCCATTGCCGTGTTGTACTGCACGGGATAAATCAACGCGTCGAGCTCCTGAGCGTCCATGACGGTGCTGTCGTAGCTTGCACTCTCACTGGTCGTGTCAACACCGTCAGTGAACAGCACGATGGCTTTTCGTCCCTGAACGTGGCTCAGTTGTTTGTTGATGACCTGATCGACGGCGTCGTACAGGCTGGTGCCGCTGTCGGTCTTCGCGCGATAGATGGCGCGTTGGAGCTTCGAGCGATCGGTGGTGAACTCACTCAGGACTCTGATGTTCTCGTTGAAAGAGACCACCATCACTCTGTCGTCGGCGCGCAGTTGATTCACGAAGCTGATCGCGGCGTCCTGGATGTCTTCGAGGCGAAACTGCGTCGATGGGCTCGTGTCGAGCATCAACACGACCGAGAACGGCTTGTCGACTGACGCAAAGAACGCGACCTGTTGTTCGACGCCGTCTTCCCAGATGCGGAAGTCTTCCTTTTGCAGGTTGGGAACGTAGCGTCCCTCGCGGTCCATCACGCTGACGGGCACGGTGACGAGTGTCGTGTTGACGCGGATGATGTCGCCCGCGTCGACTTCTTCAGGTCCGGCAGGTGTCTCCTGCGGTTTTGCTTCGGGCTTGCGATTGTTGGGATAGTTCGCGCCGCCCAGGACGGGTGCCTTCGTTGGCGGCGCCACAGGGTCCGTCGCCGGCGAACTGGGCGAAGTGGTTTGGGGTGCGCTCGCCTGGTCACCGACGCGTCTGGGCCGCCCTTGTCCCAGACCGACACTGGTGACGCTTAAAAGCAGGGAAAGGAGCAGTAGGAAAACAGAAAACCTCTTCATCGTGAGCTCCCAACGAGTACTCGAGGACTTCGAGCCTCAGTCTGATGCCGTCCGGGGAAACACGTATGCTTTGCGGTTTTTGATGAAAATCAGGGGCGAGAAAAACCGTTTTTCCTCAGCAAGAATACTCCCCTCGCCCGGTCGCGAGCAAGGAATCCGGGGGTCGGGTTCATTTTCCATTGGTCATTTGACATTTTTCATTTTCCGTTTAAGAAAAATGACAAACGACAAATGTCAAATGATATATGACCAATGACCTTCACTCAGATGCGTTGGAAGCCGCGTTCGATAGTACGTTCCAGATGAACGGC
The DNA here is from genome assembly GCA_036279935.1 of Pyrinomonadaceae bacterium. Lineage (GTDB taxonomy): Bacteria > Acidobacteriota > Blastocatellia > Pyrinomonadales > Pyrinomonadaceae > PSRF01. The sequence continues at coordinate 24,396 of DASURS010000017.1, read as the reverse complement.
AGCGTCGCCCAGGCCTGCCCGCGGTGCTGCGGCCGGAACCCGAAAAGGACGACTCGTCCCTTTCCCAAACCTACTTCAGCAAGCGCGATATGGCCTCTCAATTTGTCTTCGCCGAGCAGCCAGCCCGAACGCAGCACGTTCTCCTTCGCGTAGCGTGCGACGACGCGGGCGTTCGCGCCCTCGTCAGCCGCAAAGGCGGAGCTGTTGATGAAGTAGGCGGGCATCGATGTTGGCAGAGTTGCCGCGAACGGGTGTTTGTTATCGACGTCGAGGGCAAGAATCGAGCCGGGACAGTAAAACTCGGACGATCGCACGCCCTCGAGCACGTTGCGCAGCGGCAGCTTGAATTCCTTGATCGCCAGCTCGCACGCCGCGTCGAAACAGACCAGCATGCCGCCCTGGCTGACGAACTCGCGAAGGTGATTGACGCCCGCCTGCGTGATGCCGCCCGCGAACTCCGCAGGCACTGACGCTTCAGCATTGCCGCTGACGATCTCCGAGCTTCGTTGCGAAGTCAGGATCAGTACGTCGAACTTCGAGTTGAGCCCGCCTTGTTTGACGTCAGCGTCGCGGACGGTCGAATACGGCACGTTGAACGTGTCGAAGACGAAGCGCGTCCAGCCTTCGTCCATGTTGCTCGACCAGGGCCGGTAGATGCCGATGCGCGCCGCCGATTTGACAGGGTTCCTGATCGGCGAGTCGTCGCCTTTTCGCAACGCCAGCGCGAGGTCGGCGCGCACCTGGTTGGCGTCTTTCATCAGCGTCAGTTTTCGTTCGGCCGGCGTTTCGCGGATGGCTGTGACCGCCGGAGCGTCGATGCCCATTTGCAGCGGCAGCGTCCAGCCTGCGACGTCGTAAGGACGTTCCGCTTCACCTTGCGCCGTCAGACGATTCGGATAGACTTGCGGCGCGAACAGTGCGAGGACGTTGGTCCGTTGCGGCTGATTGAGAAAGACGATGTAGCTGCCGAGTGGAACTTCCGTCATCGCCATGTTCACAATCACAGCGCGATACGTGCCGAGCTTCTCCGTTGCAGGGTTCGTTCGTTGCAGCACTTGTGGGCCATACGTGAGATGAAGCTCCTGGTCCATGCGATAGACTTCAATGCCTTGTCCGACGAGGCTTTCCATCATCTTCGCGAGCGCTTCGTCGCGTCCCTGTCCGGCTGGGATCAGGTACGCGAGTGGCTCGTCGCGTGCGACCGGAGTTTCGACGTTCTTGCGTCCGAGCTCATAGAAGTTGCGCAGGTAGCCGGCGCGGAACTTCGCCGCCATTGACAGGATGCCGCGCGCGGCGATCATCTCCATGTCCATGATGTCGCGAGGACGCCACGTTCCCGCGGGCCACGGATCGGGAAAGTTTGTGGTGGACTCAGTCGCGTTGCGCATGCCGCGCGTTGACGATCTGGCGAGCTGGTCGCGCGTGACGGTGCTCGGCGTCATCAATCTCGCGCTGGCGGCTTCCGAGAGAATTCCGATGGAGTTGTGGAAGTAAGGCGCGGTGCGAAACCCGCCGTGCCACCACGTGTCGTAGAGTGCGTTAGTGAGCACGCCGCGATAGCCTGCGGCCTGAAGATCGGCGGCGACCTTGTGTCCGATCAGTCCGACCTGGCGCAACAGCACCGGCGAGATGTTTGGGTTCGGCGGATCGTAAAACGGCGGAATGAAGAAACGCGATCCGTTCGAGCCTTGCTGGTGAACGTCGTAGACGATCTGCGGGAACCACTCGTGCCAGAAGAAACGCGTGATGAGTTGCGTCTCCTTGAGGTTGAGCATGAACCAGTCGCGGTTGTCGTCGTGGCCGGCGTAGTGATGATAAAGCTCCGGAGGTTCGCGTCCTTCGTGTGGCGTCCCGAATGTTTTGCGATACCAGTTGGCGACGATGTCGATGCCGTCCGGATTGGGTGATGGAATCAGGAGCAGGATCGTGTTTTGGAGGATCTCACGTGTGTCGTCATCCTGTGCTGTGGCGAGCTCGTAAGCGAGTTGCATCGACATCTGCGATGCGACGATTTCAGTCGAGTGAATCGAGCAGGAGATCGCGACGACGACCTTGCCGTTAGCGAATAAGCGATCGCGCTGAGCGTTCTGCGTGACCTTGCGCGGATCGGCGAGTTGCTGCTGGATGTCTTTGTATTTTTCGAGCGCCAGTATATTCTCTCGCGCACTGATGTAAGCAACGATGAGCGGCCGCTTCAGAGTCGACTGGCCCAGCACTTCGACAGTCACGCGATCCGAGGCCCGATCGAGGCGATTGAAGTAGTCGGTGATTTGTGACCAGCCGGCGATCGTTCGATCGTCCCCGGGAGTGAATCCGAGGACCGATTTGGGAGTCGGAATAACGGCTGAAGTTCTTTGCGCGAACGATGCATCAGAGAACGCTGCGAGCGAGAGTATGACTGTCAGGCAGACGACGAATGATCGGCGGCTAATCATGGCGGAGGAGTCTAGCACAACCCGGCCGCGCAGTTTTATGCGCCGGCTGCACTACTGGTGGTCTTTATTTTTGGCGGGCGCGCTGCTCGGGACGCTCGGTCCGCCGATTCTGATCGTGGCCTGGCTCGTGAACAAGCACGACCTCGTTTATCCCTGGGCACTCTTCGGCGCGGGGCAGTGGCTGCGGTTCAGCGGCGTCAAAGTGAAGGTCAAAGGTCTCGAACTGCTCGATCCGAAACAGACGTACGTCTTCGTCTCCAACCATCGTTCATATCTCGACACGGCAACGATGTTCATCTACACCGGCCGTCGCATCGGCCTGCTCGCGAAGAAGGAGTTGTTGAAAGTGCCAGTGCTTGGTGTGGGAATGGGTTTTGTGAACGTGATGGCGATCGATCGGACCAACCGCGAGAGCGCGATTCGGACCACCGAGGCCGCCGCGCAACGGATCAAGTCAGGCGTTTCGTTCGCTGTGTTCGTCGAAGGCACGCGCGCGAAGCCGGGCGAGCTGTTGCCGTTCAAGAAGGGGGCTTTTTATATGGCCCGGCAAGCCGGTGTGCCGGTTGTTCCCGTCGCGCTGAAGAACTCGGACGTGTTGATGGGAAAGGGAACTGGTGAGGCCAGATCGGGAATACTCGAGATGGTGATCATGCCGCCCGTCGCAACGATCGATCGGACCACGGATGAAGCAATCAACGAATTGATCTCCGAGGTCCGACAATCGATCGCGAACGAACTTAATTCGTGAACGTGTAAATTAGGTCGCCCGTCACTCTGACGATGATGCCGTCCTGAAGCGCCGGCGCGAACGTCGCCTGACGAGCCGCAGCTTCAGCCGCTTCTCGCAACGCCGCCGAACCATTCATCGCAATCGCTGAAACGACCTTTCCGTTCTCGTCAATGATGACGCGCACGGTGATCTTGCCCGTCTCCTTCAGTCTCTTTGCTTCTTCCGACAACACCGGCTTAGGCAGCGACAGCGCTTTCGAGTTCAGCACGCCGCCCTCGATGGGTGTGGCAGATGACGGCGTGCCGCCTTCGTCCTCGCCCACTTCGGTCACCTTCAATGTTGCTCGTGCCGGCGAGAAGTCGGTGTAACGCACTTTCATTCGGATGTGCAGCGAGTTGCCGTTATCGAAGATCAACTCCTCGTCGGCGTAGGAGTAAGTCGGAAACCAGTAACGGCCGTCGATCTGCTCGCGATACGTTTCGACGATGGGAAACTTGTTGATCTTGGTTTCCGGCACGCCTTTGCCCTTCGTTTTCACGATCAGCAGATCGCGATCGTCAACCCAAACGCGGCCCACGAACAGACGCTCTTTCGTCTTCTTCGGATCGGGTATGACTTTCGGCGTGATGTCGAAGACGTAGAGATCCAGCTCGTCGATCTTCTCTCTGCCGGCGTACTTGATGTCGTAACGGGCAAGCTTCGAAGGCTCGAGCGCGAAAGGATTGATCCCGCCGAGGTCGTCAAGGTCTTCAGCGGTGACGACGTCGCCCATACTCGACATCGGGAAGTAGCTGATCTTCTCGTATCGATTTCCCTGATCGTCAAAAGTGAACGTTGAAACGCGATGGTACTCGCCGATCACCTGTCCGCCCATGCCGATGCTTTGAATAAGTGCGTCGCGTTTGAATGAGTAGTTGTTCAGGGCGCGGCGAAATTGGGTTTCTTTGCTGGTGAACGCCTGAATGATTTTGTCTGCTTCCGCTGAATTTGGTGGCGCTCCGCCGTTGGTCTGGGCCGAGACGTTGAGGGCGATAAGGGCCACCAGGACCAGCGCGGCGTTGAATAAGCTTATTGGGAATCGTTCTCTCTTCATTTTCTACCTGGCAAATGTGGGTTTTGGGGGACCGCAGTCGTTGTCAAAACTTACGAGTTCTCAGATGCGATGATGAAAGAGTCCTGTTGCCAGCCAGGCAGCGCCTGGCGGGCCGGACTGGGGGAGAACGCCATTTTCCTGTTGCAAATTTTCCTGCAAGTAGTGTAATGTCCCCAGACTAGAATAAGTTATCGCTCGGCCAGCGGCGGTTTTGACGGAAAAAGTAGCCCGATTGGCCTCGACTCAATGGGCTTGCTGGTTTGAAAGTATAGGTTCTCAAGGTCCTCATGTCGGCAACAGGCACTCGTCCTAAATCCGTGGAGCTTTACGGCGCGGGAGCGCAGACGTGACGCCGAGCGGCGGCGTTGCTTACACGGTTCGGTCGATAAACCAGGCTTTGGGAGGAGCTTGGTTTTACGTGGTCTGATGTCGATGATGTGCGCGGTGATTAGCTACTCCTTCTGGGCGGGGTGGCTTAAAAAATCACCGCGCACACCCCAGCTTAAGGGTTCCGCCCAAAAAATCTCTTAAATCGGCGTTCTCAAACGTCGTTAAAACACGAATTTCACGAATATCCGAAACCTAGACAAAATCCACAGGCACTTTGTGGGGAATAATGCCCCGCTCATAGCCCTCTTCCAGTAGCCGCCGCACAGCCTCGCGCCCTCGCTCGGTATAGTCCAGCGTCAACTCATTCACCCACATCCCAACAAACCGGTCAGCCAGCGCCGGATCCATGTCTCTCGCAAACTGGAGCGCGTACTGGAGCGCGTCCTCGCGGTTATTCAGCGAGTAGCTAATACTCTCCCGCAGCAGATGCGAAACCTCCTTGATAACCTCCGGGCCGAGCTCCCGCCGAATCGCATTCCCACCCATCGGCAGCGGCAACCCCGTACGCTCGTGCCACCACTCACCCAGATCGAGCACCTTGTGTAGACCCTTCTGCTGGTAAAACAGTTGGCCTTCATGAATCAGCAACCCGGCATCGCAAACGCCTTTCTGAACGGCGTCGATGATCTTGTCAAACTCAACTACCTCGTATTTGAAGTCGGAGTTGAACAGCCGCAGCGCCAGAAACGCACTCGTCAGCTTCCCGGGAATCGCAATCTTCAGGTTTGGAATATCGTCCGCCGTCGCCGGCTCGCGCGAAACGACGATCGGTCCATAGTTGTCGCCGATTGAAGCGCCGTGCGGCAGCAGCGCGTATTTATCGGCGACGTACGCGTACGCGTGAAAGCTGATGGCGGTAACGTCATACGTCCCGCGCGTCGCTTCTTCGTTCAGCGTTTGAATGTCCTTGAGCAGGTGTTTGAACTGCAACCCGCCGGTGTCGAGTTTGTTGGTGGCGAGCCCGTAGAACATGAAGGCGTCGTCAGAATCGGGTGAATGGGCCAGCGTAATAGTTCTTCGTTCGGTATCAGTCAACATTTGTTATCGCCCTATGGTCGTTAGGTCTTTCGGTTCAATGCGGTTGTAAACCGTATCGCGTTCGACGGCTTCGTAGCCTGCATCTTCGATGAGGCCGATCAGCTCGGTCTTGCTCATCTTCACTTCGTTGTTTGCTTCGACGGAGTAACTGGTCGTCAACTCGCCGCCTTCGGTGATCGTCCCGTCGATATCGTTCGCGCCGTAGTGTAACGCGACTTGCGCGAGGCGTTTGCCGAGCATCACCCAGTACGCTTTGATGTGATCGAAGTTATCGAGCATCAGACGCGCGACAGCCATCGTCTTGAGCGAATCGACGCCTGACGGGCCGGGCAGATGAGCTAACTGCGTGTCGGGAGGATAAAATGCCAGCGGTATAAAACACTGAAACCCGCCTGATTTCTCCTGCTGCTCGCGCAACTTAACGAAATGATCGACACGATCCTCGATCGACTCGATGTGTCCGTACAGCATCGTCGCGTTCGTCTTCAGGCCCGCGGCATGAACTTTCCCTTGTAACTCCAGCCAGCGCTGAGCGTCGCATTTGTGCGCGCAGATCATCGAGCGCGTTGGCTCGCGGAAGATCTCAGCGCCACCGCCGGGACACGAGTCCAGACCCGCTTCGATCAGTTTCTGAATCACTTCTTCGTCCGACATCTTGTAGAAGTGCGCGAAGTGATCGAACTCGACCATCGTGAACGCCTTCAGGTGCAACTGCGGATACTCGCGCTTCAGCGACGACAGCAAATCCGTGAAGTAACTGAACGGAAGCTTCGTGTTCAGCCCGCCCGTGATGTGCAACTCGGTCGCGCCCTCGGCGACTGCCTGCGCGGCGATTTTCAAACTGTCGTCGATATTGTGTGTGTAAGCATCCGGCTGTCGCGGCGTGCGGAAGAAGCCGCAAAACTTGCAGTCGGCATAACAGACGTTGGTCGGATTCAGGTGGCGATTAACGTTGAAAAACGTGGTGCGGCCGTGCCGGCGGCGTCTGACGGTATCGGCGAGCTTGCCGAGCGCGGGCAGGTCGTCGGTTGCGTAAAGCGCGAGGCCGTCTTCGAACGACAGGCGCTCGCCCGCAATCGTCCGTTGGGCAATCTCGTTCAGTTTGTTGTCGTGTGAAAAATTCATAGCAAGGAATCTCGTTTCTACCGGTGTAGAAAAACGGCGCTGCCAAACGTCACCAACAGGATGACGCTGACAAATGCGTTGGTGGTAAAGAACGCTGCGTTCAGACGCTGCAAATCGTCGGCGCGAACGAGTCTATGTTGGTATACGAGCAGCGCGCCCGTTGCGATCACTCCGGCGAAGGCAATCAGTCCGAGGCCGGTGACCAGGTAAAGGGCAACCAGCGACAGGAACGCCGCTGCATGAAGTCCGCGCGAGATCCAGAGGGAGCGCGCGATGCCGAAACGTGCGGGAATCGAGCGTAAGCCTTCACGGCGATCGAAATCGTAGTCCTGGCAGGCGTACAGAACGTCGAAACCGGCGGTCCAAAGCAGGACGACGAGCGACAGCAGCAACGGCGCCGGACTGCTGATATCGCCGCGCACGGCGATCCACGCGCCCGTGGGCGCGATTGAGAGACACCAGCCCAGCACGATGTGCGAAAACTGCGTCCAGCGCTTGGTAAACGAGTAGAGCAGCACGCTCGCCAGCGCGACCGGCGAAAGTATCAATGTCAGCCGGTTCAACATCGCCGCCGCCAGTAAAAATAACGCCGCCGAAACGATCGTAAACGCCCACACAAAACCGACCGACAACAGTCCGGCCGGTATCGCCCGCGCCGCCGTGCGCGGATTGCGCGCGTCAAAACCGCGGTCGGCGATGCGGTTGAAGGCCATCGCTGTGGACCGCGCGCCGACCATCGCGACGACGATCCAGAAGATCTGCCACGGGGCTGGTAGCCCGTTGGCCGCCAGTACGGCGCCGAGAAAAGCGAACGGCAGTGCAAACAGCGTGTGCTCGATCTTGATCATCTCGAGCGTCAGGCGGGTGTTTTTGATAAGTGTGGACACGGACAGCTAATGATACGGTACAGACCGCATCGAGTCGAATGTTAGAATGTCCGCACACATGGATTTAAACGAGCTTGCGAGATTGTTGGCCGCTCACAAAGACGGCGAATTACATACACAGGACGCCGTCGAGCAGATAAAAAACCTGCATTTCGAAGACATCGGCTTCGCGCGCGTAGACCATTCACGTACCACGCGCATGGGTTTTCCGGAAGTCGTCTTCGGCGGCGGCAAGACGCGCGCGCAGATCGTCAGTATCGTCGAGCGGCTCGCACAGCGTTCGCCAAACATCATCGTCACGCGTACGGACGAAGGCGCGTTCGGCGAGATTCGCAACGTAATCACAGACGCCGAATGGCACGAAACAGCGCGGCTCGTTCGCATCCGGCGCGACAAAACCGACCGCGGTGTGGGACCGATCGCCGTGGTGACCGCCGGCACGAGCGACATTCCCGTCGCCGAAGAAGCGGCGCTGGTGGCCGAAACGATGGGCAACACGGTCTCGCGCATCTGGGACGCCGGAGTCGCGGGAATTCATCGCGTTCTCGCCGAACGAAACCTGCTGCAACGGGCGCGCGTGGTCATCGTCGCGGCCGGAATGGAGGGCGCGCTGCCGTCCGTCGTCGGTGGATTAGTCGGTGTGCCGGTCGTGGCTGTGCCAACCAGTATCGGTTACGGCGCATCCTTTGGCGGAGTAGCAGCACTGCTGGGCATGCTGAACTCCTGCGCTTCGAACGTGACTGTCGTCAATATCGACAATGGCTTTGGCGCCGGGTTCGTAGCAAGCCTCATAAACCGCCGCTGGGAGCCGCCCGTTGAATAGAGTGAATTCGTTTTCCCCTGAACGATCCACGAAACTGCTCTTTTGCCTCCTGCTCCTGTCGGTCATTTCGACAGGCTGCATTTCGGCGCGCCGCACGCCGAACCTTGAAAAGATCTTCGCACAAGCCCGCACCAGCACCGGCAAGCGGCCCGTCGTCGTCATTCCCGGAATACTCGGCTCCGAACTGATCAATCGAAAGACCTGCGAGAAGGTCTGGCCCTCGGCGTTTCGCACGAAGCAGGAAGGACTTCCGATCAGTCCAAACCTCGAAGCGAATCGCGACGATCTCGTGGCGGGTAAAATCGTCGAGACTGCGAAACTCGCTAAGTTGCTTCCTGAAGTTTACGTCTACCGCGATCTGCTCCAAGCGCTGCGACGTTACGCCGGTTATCGCGAAGGCGACTGGGAGAACCCCGGAGTCGACGGTGACAAAGACACATTCTACGTTTTCGCCTACGACTGGCGGCAGGACAACGTCACGAACGCGCGCGAGCTCGTGCGCCGGCTGCAACGGCTCAAGGAAAAACTCAGCCGGCAGGATCTGAAGTTCAACATCGTGGCGCATTCGATGGGCGGCTTGATCGCGCGCTATGCCGCCATGTACGGCGACGCCGATCTGCCGCCGGGCGACGACGCGATCCGTCCGACGTGGCTCGGCGCGGCGCACATCGGCAAGATCGTGATGATCGGCGTGCCGAACGAAGGCTCGGCGGATGCGTTTGCGACGCTGATCGAGGGTTACTCCGTGACGGAAGGACTCCGGCGACGCGTGCCGTTGCTCAACAAGCTGACGGCGGAAGACGCAGCGCGGACGCCGTCAGTGTTTCAGCTCATGCCGCACGCCGGCGCGGTGCGGTTTCTGGACGAAAACCTGAAACCCGTCGACGTCGATCTTTACGACATTGCGGTATGGAAGCGTTACGGCTGGAGCGCGATCTATGCGCCTGAGTTTCTTCAGCATCTCGAACCGGCGAACGGAAGCGACGGAGAGCTAAAGTTAGCGGAGCTCGATGCCTATCTCGCGGCGACGCTGAATCGCGCGCGACGATTTCACCAGGCGCTCGACGCTGACGGCGGCGCCGCGCCTGTCGCGCTGATTGCGATCGGCGGCGACTGCGAAGAGACGCTGAACTCGCCGGTGCTGCTGCGCGATGAGAAACGAAACCGTTGGCTGACACTGACGCGCCCGCGCGAGTTTCGCACGTCAACGGGCGTGAAGGTTTCAAAAAAGGCAGTGATCGACGCGATGTACGTGCCCGGCGATGGACGCGTCACACGCACTTCGATGGTCGGCCGGAACGTTTCGAGTCAGGCTGTTTTCGGGTGCGATCTGCACGGGCAGTTGCCGCGCAACAAGACGATGCAGGACAACGCGCTCACGGCGATTGTGGGGGAAGTGATGAACTGAAGGGACTTGGGGCTTGGGTCTTTGTCTTAGGGTAGTGGGTCAGTTTGAATTAGACCTCCCGCAAAGGCGCAAAGTCGCCAAGATAAGACGACGAAATCGTTGTTCCTTTGCGGCTTTGCGCCTTTGCGGGAAACATCTTTTTGAAACTGACCAACTACTGGTCTTAGATCTTGGTTTGCGGACATCCTATCGAAGACCAAAGACCAAAGACCAAAGACCAAAGACCAAAGGCCAAAGCCCCTTCTACGGGTTGAGGATGGCGTTCAACTTCTCCGCCCAACTCGGATCGATGTTCGTGAGAATCGTGTACTGCTCGAGCGCCGCGTCGCGATTGCCCATCGCCAACAGACACTTGCCGAGGTTGTAGTACGCCTTTCCAAAATCGGGCTTCAAACGGATCGACTGCCGGAACGATTCGGCTGCTTCGTTGTAGCGATTGAGCTCGAGGTAAGCTTCGCCGAGACTGTTAGAGGGCACCGCATCGCCGGGTTTCAGCGCCGCGAGCTGGCGAAAGATCTCGATCGCTTCGTTGAACTTTTTCGATTTCAAATACCGCGAGCCGAGCCGTTCGTACGCGCCCGTGTAATCCGGACGCAGTCGAATCGCCTGCTTGTACGCCTGAATTTCCTCGTCAGCCTTGCCCCAGTCGCGATAGACGAGCCCCAACGCGTAATGAGCGTCGGCGGCGTTGTACGGGTCGAGCCGGATCGCCTGGCGATACGCGTCCTCAGCCTCGCGATACTTCTTCAGGTAATAACTTGCAAGCCCGATGTTGAAGTACGACTCAGCCGACGGCCGCAGACTGACGGCCTTCTTCGACGCCTCGAGCGCTTCGGCATGTCTGCCAAGCTTCTCGTTACAGAAACCGCTCTGCGCCCACGCTTCGACGTAATTACTGTCTGACTCGACCGCCTTGTCGAAGTACGGCAGCGCCTTTTCGCAGTCGTCCTTGGAAAGGAAGCTCAAACCGTCGCGGAAGAACTGCACGGCTTTCGCGCGCTTGTTGCGGCTGGCGTTTGCGACGAGGTCGGAGAGCGTCATCATCGCGCCGGTTTGCAGTTGCGAGATGCGCTCGGACGGAATCGCGAAGTTCACACTCTGGCCGCCGGTCACCTGTAAGGTTGCGATACCGATCACCTGTCCCTGCATGTTCACGACCGGACTTCCACTCGATCCCGACGAGATGGGCGCGGTGATCTGAATGATGCGGCCGAAGGTCGGAATGTCGCGCACAGCGGAGACGATGCCGTTCGTGACGCTGCCTTCGAGCCCGAGTGGATTGCCGATGACAACGACGCTCTCGCCCTCCTGCGGCGAAGTTTTGTCGAGTGGCAAGGGCCGGACTCCGGGCGTCGGCGGATCGATCTTCAGCAGCGCGATGTCGCCTTCAGCGTCGACGGCGATCACGCCCTTGACGGGAATCACAGCGCCGCTGGACGAGTGGATTTCGGCGCGGTAAGCGCCTTCGAGGACGTGTCGATTGGTGACGATGCGATCAGTGTCGATGAAGAAGCCGCTGCCGCGCGAGAGTTTCTCATTCTTCGAGTCGTAGGTCTCGATCGCGACCGCTGAGGGTTTGATCCGGCGAACGAGTTCGGGGAGAAGATCCTGCGACGCTTCGACTCTCAGGGGGCTGAGTAAAACTAGTAAAAGCCAGACTAACTTCATCAATTTGAATCGGGTTTACGGGTAGTGCCCTACTTTCGAAATCTTTCTCTGCGTATCTCTGCGTTCCTCTGTGTCTTTGCGGTAAATGTGAACCAAAGCCTTAACCGCAGAGACACAGAGGAACGCAGAGATACGCAGAGTTCAAATTAGGGCACGACCGGTTTACGAACTCGCCAGCGCCAGCTTCTGCACGCGCGTCACAACGTCGCCTATTTTAACATCCTCGCTCTGTTTCGCGCGGCGATCGTACAGCTCGACGAGGCCGTCCGCGGTTTTTTTCCCGATCGTGATGCGATACGGAACTCCGATCAGATCCGCGTCTTTGAACTTCACTCCGGCGCGCTCGTCGCGGTCGTCGAGCAACGCGTCGACGCCTGCGCGCTGCAACTCCTGATAGAGGTCCTCGCCTGTCTTTCGCTGATCGTCCTGCTTGATATTTGCGATCGTCACGACGACGTCGAACGGCGTGATCGACTTCGGCCAGATGATGCCGTCGCCATCGTGTTGCTGCTCGACCGCGGCCGCCATGATGCGCTCGACGCCGATGCCATAGCTGCCCATCACGATTGGCGTTTGTTTGCCGTCCTGCGTCAGGACCGTCGCGCCCATCGAGTCGGAATACTTCGTGCCGAGTTTGAAAATGTGGCCGATCTCCATTCCCTTGAACACTTCGAGCACACCGCCGTCGCACCTCGGACATCCCTCGCCGGACTGCACCGTTCGCAGATCAACCCATTGATCGACTTTGAAGTCCCGTTCCACTTCGACGCCGCGGATGTGAAAATCATCTTTGTTCGCGCCCGTCGTCATGTTGCGTCGATTTTTCAGCGCGTTATCCGCAAGGATTACGATCCCCGGCTTCTTCTCGCGCGCGCCCACCGGACCCAAACTTCCAGCACTCGCGCCGAGCAAGTCGCGAATCTCCTCGGGGTGCGCAGGACGTGCTTCTTTGATACCGAGATCAGCCAGTTTTGTTTCATGTAACTGGTGATCGCCTCTCATCAGAATGAGCATCGGTTGTAACGCGCCGGCTTCGTTCGTGCTCATGTACACGAGTGTTTTGATCTGCCGCGAAGCTTCAGCTCCGCCGGTGAACGTGACCAGGTCCTCGATCGTCCGCACGCCTGGCGTGGGAAACTCTTCCGGCGCGGGCAGTCCTGCTTCATCGTGGACCGCTGTGAGACGCGAAGTCGCTTTTTCGAGGTTCGCGGCGTAACCGCAACTCGCACAACTTACGATCAAGTCCTCGCCCGCAGGCGTGCGCGCCATGAACTCGTTCGATTCCGATCCACCCATCGCGCCTGACGACGCTTCGACGATCAAAAACTGTATGCCGCAACGCGTGAAGATGTTTTTGTAAGCCTGACGCTGATCGTCGAACGACTTGTCGAGGCCCGCGCGATCGATGTCGAACGAATACGCGTCTTTCATGATGAACGATCGTATTCGGATAAGGCCGGACTTGGGCCGCGCCTCGTCGCGAAATTTGATCTGGATCTGGTACCAGACCTGCGGCAGTTGCTTGTACGAGCGGATCTCGTTGCGAGCGATCGAAGTGAACACTTCTTCGTGCGTCATGCCGAGGCACATGTCCGTGTGCTTGCGGTCTTTGAGCCGAAACATCTCTTCGCCGATCGCGGACCAACGGCCTGATTCCTGCCAGATTTCGGCCGGGTGCAGAGCGGGCAAATAAAACTCCTGGCCGCCGATGGAGTTCATCTCTTCGCGCAGGATCTGCATGACCTTGAGCGCGATTCGTTGGCCCAGCGGCAGGAGCGAGTAGATTCCGGCTGAGAGTTGCCGGATGCACCCGGCGCGCAACAGAAGTTTGTGCGAAACGACCTCGGCATCGGCCGGGTCTTCGCGAAGAGTTGGTATGAAGTAGTTTGACCAGCGCATAGTCCGGGCATTCTCGCCTAGCGACTGTGAGTAACGCAAACGGGGTTTCGAAACACGGATTTGAAGGGATGGATGCCTTGAGATAACATGACGCTTCTTTCATTCCAACAAAGGTCTTCTAAAACATGAGAATTGCTCTCGCAAGCGATCACGCCGGTTACGCCGAGAAGGAACGGTTGAAATCCGTGTTGGCCGATCTCGGCGTCGATTTTGACGATCTGGGTCCCGCGTCGGAAGAGTCGGTCGACTATCCTGATTACGCGCGCAAAGTGGCCGAGCAGGTCGCGCGCGGAGAAGTCGAGCAGGGACTGTTGGTGTGCGGTTCCGGCACCGGCATGGCGATCACCGCCAACAAGATTTCCGGCGTGCGCGCCGCCGTGGCATGGTCGGAAGAGACCGCCCGTCTCGCCCGCCAGCACAACGACGCAAACGTGCTCGCGATCGGTGCTCGCACGACGCCGCCGGACGTCATTTCCAACATCGTGCGCGCCTGGTTCGCCACCGGCTTCGAAGGCGGACGCCACGCGGCGCGCGTCGAAAAGATCAATGAAGTAGAACGGCAACAGAACAAAGGAAATCAATGACTGATTCTCGAAATGCACCATTAAGTCACGTTGACCCGCTGATCGCCGACGCGATTGACAGGGAAGTCGCGCGTCAGGCGGACGGGCTCGAGTTGATCGCATCGGAAAACTTCGTCAGCGAGGCAGTGCTGGAAGCCGCCGGATCGGTTTTCACGAACAAGTATGCCGAAGGCTATCCCGGCAAGCGATACTACGGCGGCTGTGAATGGACCGACGTCGTCGAGCAAACGGCGATCGATCGCGCGAAGGAGTTGTTCAGCGCCGATCACGCCAACGTCCAGCCGCACAGCGGCGCGCAGGCGAACATGGCCGTTTATCTCGCGGCGATTCAGTACGGCGATCAGATTCTCGGCATGAATCTCTCGCACGGAGGCCATCTGACGCACGGCCATCCGATGAACTTTTCGGGCATCAGTTACAAAGTCGCCGACTACGGCGTTTCACGAGAGACGGAGCAGATCGACTACGACGAGTTGCAGAAGATCGCCGAAGAGCACCGGCCGAAACTTCTCGTCTGCGGCGCGTCCGCGTATCCGCGCATCATCGACTTCGCGCGCATCGGCGAGATCGCGCGCAGCGTCGGCGCTCGCGTGTTTGCCGACATCGCGCACATCGCTGGTCCAGTCGCTGCCGGCCTGCATCCATCGCCCGTTCCGCACGCCGACTACGTCACCACGACGACGCACAAAACGCTGCGCGGCCCGCGCGGCGGCTTGATCCTCTGCAAAGAGGAACACGCAAAGGAAATCGACCGGAAACTGTTTCCCGGCGTGCAGGGCGGTCCGCTGGTCCACATCATCGCCGCAAAGGCCGTCGCGCTCGGCGAAGCGCTGCGCGACGACTTCAAGGAGTATCAGCGCCAGGTTTTGAAGAACGCAAAAGCACTCGCGAGCGAGTTGCAGGAGCAGGGACTTCGTCTCGTCTCCGGTGGCACTGACAATCACCTGATGCTGGTCGACGTTTGGATGGACGGCAAAGGCATCACCGGCAAAGACGCGGAGAAAGCGCTCGAAGCGGCTTCGATCACTGTCAACAAGAACACGATCCCGTTCGATCAGAACAAACCGTTCGTTGCTTCGGGGCTGCGCATCGGCACGCCCGCCGTCACCACTCGCGGTATGAAAGAAGAAGACATGCGCGAGATCGGACGGCTAATTGCCGAGGTAATCCACGATCCACAGTCTGAAAGCGTCATCGCCAAAGTGAAGCGCGAGGTCCTCGGCCTCACGGAACGATTTCCTTTATATCCGAAACGTCTTAATCGTCACTGATCAGTATGGAAGAAATTTTCGGGCCGGAGGGTTTGATTTCGAAGGCCCATCCTGACTACGAGTATCGGCCGGGCCAGATCCAGATGGCCGAGGCGGTGATGCGCGCGTTCGAGGAGAAGCGGCACCTCATCGTCGAGGCGGGCACCGGCACGGGCAAGACGCTCGCTTATCTCGTCCCCGCAATCGCCGCGGCACTCGGCGGCAACGGCCGTGTCATCGTCTCCACCGGCACAAAGAATTTGCAGGAACAGTTGATGGAGAAAGACATTCCCTTTCTTCAGCAGGTGTTGCCGAAACCGTTCTCGGCCACGTACATGAAGGGCCGCAGCAACTACGTTTGCCTCAATCGCCTGGCTCGCGCGCAGTCGGCGCCCGTGCTCGAAGGGCTCGACGAGGTCGACTATTTCGAGGAAGTCACCGAATGGTCGAAACACAGCGAGACCGGCGATCGCGCCGAGTTGGCGAACCTGCCGGAGTCGCTCTCCTTCTGGCGTCACATCGACGCGCGTTCCGACACTTGCCTGGGCCAGAAGTGCGCTGACTACGATGCGTGCTTCATCACGCGCATGCGCAATCGCGCTCAGGAAGCGGACGTCGTCGTCGTCAATCATCATCTCTTCTTCGCGGATCTCAGTCTGCGCAACGGCAACTACGGTTCAGTTTTGCCTGACTACACCGCCGTCATTCTCGACGAAGCGCACCTGATCGAAGACGTGGCTTCCGAATACTTCGGCTCGCAGGTTTCGAACTACCAGATCGAAGAGCTCGTCCGCGACATCGGCATGATCCCGATCGACGACGTGCAGATCGATCAGGAACTGACGAAGAGCACGGCGCGAATGTCGCGCTTCGCCGACGACTTCTGGATGGGTTTTCGCGATGGGCGCGGCGAGGAAGGACGTTACCCGATCATTCCGGGAACGTTCGCGCGGCGAAATTCATTCGGCGAGTTTGACGCGACGCGTCTCGGCGAGCTTTACTCGGTGCTCGATAACGCGATCGCGCGCGTCGAGACCACGCTCGACACGTTGCCGGAGAAACCGCCGGAGATCGAAAGCCTGATCCGCCGGTTGCGTCAGATCAGATTCGATATGGAGTTCATCGTCACCGGACCTGACAAGAAGTTCGTTTACTGGCTCGAACGCCGTGGCCGCGGCGTGTTTTTGCGCGCGTCGCCGATCGACGTTGCCGGACTGCTGCAAGACAAGTTGTTTGACGAAGTGCCGACAGTTGTTCTGACGTCGGCGACGCTCTCCAGCGGCGGCAACTTCTCATTCATTCGAGACCGGCTGGGACTCGATGCCGCTGAAGATCTGATCGCCGAGTCGACGTTCGACTATCAGCGCCAGGCGATTCTGTATCTGCCGCCGGCGATGCCGGATCCGCGTTCGCGCGAATGGCAGTCAGCCGCGGTCGCCGAAGTCATCAAGATCCTGAATGCGACCGAAGGGCGCGCGTTTGTGCTGTCGACGAGTCTCGCTGGAATGCAGTCGCTGTACGAAAACGTCTGGGCGGAGATCGACTTCCCGTGTTTCGTTCAGGGCAGTGCGGCGAAAGGACAACTGCTCAAGCGGTTTCGCGAGACTCCGAATGCGGTGCTGTTTGCGACGTCGAGTTTCTGGCAGGGCGTGGACGTGCGCGGCGAGCAGTTGTCGTGCGTGATCATCGACAAGCTGCCGTTTGCAGTGCCCACGGATCCGCTTGTCGCGGCGCGCCAGCGATTCATCGAAGACACCGGCGGATCGAGTTTTTACCAGTACAGCGTGCCGCAGGCGATCATCGCGCTGAAGCAGGGACTCGGACGACTGATTCGCAGCACGACGGATCGCGGCGTCCTTGCCGTGCTCGATCCGCGTCTGCGGACGAAAGGCTACGGCCGCACTTTTCTGCAAAGCCTGCCCGCGTGCAGGGTCACTTCACAGATCGCGGACCTCACGGTTATCTTATCTTCAGAAACAAATTATGCCGGGACAATTTGAAGTGATGATCGAGCGCAACTTCTCCAGCGCTCACCAACTGCGAGGTTACAAGGGGAAGTGTGAGAACCTGCACGGGCACAACTACAAGATCGAGATCTACGCGCGTGGACGCGAACTGGACAACGTCGGATTGCTTGTTGATTTTGTGGAGTTGAAAGCGGCGGCGGACGAAGTGGTTACCTATCTCGACCACCGAAACATCAACGAGTTGCCGCCGTTTGACGAGTTGCAACCGTCGGCTGAGAACCTTGCGAAGTACGTTCTGGAGCGCGTCGCGAAGCGAGTCAGCGACGATCGCGTGCAGATCTACAAAGTCCGCTGCTTCGAAACACCTACCAGCGTGGCGACTTACAGGGTGGATTGAGCTTAGTACTTGGTGCTTGGTACTTTGCTCGCCGGCGAGCCGCGTCACTCAATTCCCGGCGAACAAAGTACAAAGTACCAAGCTCCAATCCTACTTCCCCGTTCCTTCCGGTCCGCGCAGCGGCTCCGGCATGTCGGCGATGGTGTACGCAAAGACCGCCATCGTTGCTACGCACAACTGAAGGTCGCGCGGATCGATCTTGTCGAGCGTGTCGGAGTTGGTGTGGTGAATGTCGAAATACTTCGAACCTTCGACGTCGAGACTCGCGCCCAGAACACCTTCGCGCATGATCGGACCGATGTCCGCGCCTCCACCGTTGGCGGCGATGCCGTCGGCGCCGATGCCTGACAGCAACCTCGCGATCTCGCGCAGGTTCGATCTCACTTGCGGCGGTGCGGTTGCGGCGAGCCCGAGCCCTTCAGGCCGATACGTTCCCGAATCAGACTCGATCGCGAAGATGTGTTTCGCCAGATCGGCGCGATGCGCGTCCCGATACCCATTGCCGCCGCGCAGTCCGTTCTCTTCGTTGGTGTAGAGCACGACGCGGATCGTGCGTCGCGGCCGCAGCCCGAGCTCTTTCAGCAGCCGCACGGCTTCCCACGCGATGATGCAACCGCCGCCATCGTCGTGCGCGCCCTGTCCGACGTCCCACGAATCGAAGTGCCCGCCAATGACGACGACTTCATCCGGCTTCTCCGATCCACGCAACTCGGCGATCACGTTCGCCGACTCGGCATCCGGCAGAAACTTCGCTTCCATCTTCAGCCGCACCGCCGGCTTGTCGCCGCGATCCTGCATGCGTTGCAACATCTCAGCGCCTTCGATCGTGATCGCGGCCGCGGGAATCTTCGGTTGCCGCTGGTCGTAGTTCATCGCGCCGGTGTGCGGCGACTGCAAACTGACCGGCGTGATCGATCGCACGAGCACAGCGAGGGCACCGTAGCGCGCGGCGCGGGAAGCTCCGGAACCGCGGTACTGGACCGTCGCGCCATAGTTCGTAAACGGCGCGTTGTAGACGACGATCTTTCCGCGCACGCGTTCGCCGAGCGCGTCGAGCTCCGCGAAGTTGCGAACGACGACAACCTCCGCCGCAATGCCCTCAGCAGGCGTCGCGACGCTGTTGCCGAGACCGAGCATCGCGAGTTTCATCGGTCGCGGCGACGTCATTTCCAGACTCTCTTCGCCACGCACCCAATGCGGCACCATCACTTTTTCCGCACGCACGTTGTCGAGCCCGTCGCGCTTCATCTCCGCAACCGCCCACGCGATCGCACGCTCCAAATTCTGGGAGCCGCTGATCCTGTTGCCGATGTTGTCGGTGAGATGAGCGAGCCGTTCCCAGCCGCGATTACTCACGAGCGAAGCGCCGATGATGCGTCCGGCAGGCGCGCGATAGTTATCGATCGAAACGGTTGGCGGCGGCAGCGGTGTTGGCGTCGGTGTGGGCGATGCTTGCCGCGGTCCCGCAGGCGGTGTTGCGGGCGGCGTCGCCGGATCTTGCAGCTTGAAGAGTGGAAGAACCGCTAACGTGAATACGAGTGCCAGCAGGTGTAAATGGCGCACGTGAAGTTCCCTTCGTGAATATGTGTGCGGAAAGCGTCAACATTTAATCAGAAACGGGGCTGGGTTGCGACTCGGGCATCTGTGTCCATTTGGGCCGCCACTCGGCAGGCGCTGCCTCGACCGGCGCCGGCGCGGGTTGCGATTTGCGGCGCGCCATGAACGGCTTTTCGCAGAACCAGAAGAAGACCCACGCCGCCACGAGCGTCGCCGGCAGCACGACGAAGAAGACGTTCGCCAGTTGCAGCCAACCCGGATTGCTCCAACGCCACGACTGCATGATCACCAATTCGTGCGTCAGGTAGATCGAGTACGAAAAGATTCCGAGCGTGGCGAAGATCGAGATCAGCGACGGCATCTTCGCCTGGCGAACCCAGCTCTGTTCCGTCAGCACCAGCCGGTTGATCAGGATGAAGAACCCGAGCCCCCACAGCGGATGCATCACGAACCAACTCAAGTCATGCCAGATCGTCTCTTTCGAGATCCACGGCAGGTAATAACCCAACGCCGATGCGCCGACGATCAGCAACGTCGCGAGTCGTAGATCGCGCGTCCAGCGCGGCGGTTTGATCAGGCCAAACATGATCTCGACGCCAATCGCGCCGAGCGCCCACGTGAACCAGTGTGATGCCGCTGCTTCGGGAACCGGAATCCCGATACCCGCCTTCACCCACATCATGTGACTGAACACCATCCATCCGACCCGCGCGAGCAGACAGAACGTCAGCGTGACGGTCCAACCCCAGCGAACACGCAGAAACAGCAACAGAAAGTACGCGAGATAGAGTTGCTCCTCGATCGCCAGCGTCCAGAAGACGCCGTTGATCGTGTAGCACGTCTTCGGATCGAGGTTGTGCAGCATCAACAGATGCATGCCGAGGTCGTAGAAGAAGAAGTGCGTTAAGTTGATGCCTGCATACAACGCAGTGAGGAGTAGATAGAACGCCAGTGCGATCAGGTACGGCGGATAGAGACGGCGCAGACGTCGTTTCCAGAACGGTCCGAAGCGGATGTCAGGCATTTGTCCTGCGGCGCGTGTCTTCGCCCATTGGAGGTGAATGCAAAAACCGGATATGACGAAGAAGAGAAAGACGCCGATGTAGCCGAAAGAGCCGACGATTTGTACGAGTCGCAGCGGGTATGCGAGCAGGTTGTTTGGGAGAGCCTCTTTGCTCTGCTCGACGGCGTGATAGACGACGACGCCGACAGCGGCAAGCCCGCGCAGCGCGTCTACGCTGCGCAGGCGGGAAGTTGGGGAAAATGACATGCGGGAAGGGGCTCTGTCTCTGGTTTTTGAACTTGAGCTTAGTGCTTTGTACTTTGTGCTTTGTCTTAAACCAAGATCAAAGCACAAAGATCCAAGCACAAAGCTCAAAGCGTTATGCCGAAACCAATGACGGTACGTCGATATTGTATTTCCTGATCTTGCTGTACAAGCGTGGACGATAGATGCCTAACAGGTTCGCCGCCGCCTGCTTGTTGCCGCCCGTGCGCTGCAACGTCCGCTCGATCACCAGGCGTTCGATGTCTTCGAGCGTCATGTTCGGTGGAACGTCCCACTGAACCTGCGACGACGTTCCTTCCGGCACGGTTCCGTTGTCAAACGGCAGGTCGATCGGCTCGATCTGCTTGTCCTTTGCCAGCAGCACCGCGCGCTCGATCACGTTTTGCAACTCGCGCACGTTGCCTGGCCACGAATGTCCGAACAGTCGCTGATACGCTGCCTGCGATACACCCGTAATCGGACGTTCGTACTTTTGAGCATACATGTGAAGGAAATGCTCGGTCAAAAGTTGAATGTCTTCACTTCGCTCGCGCAGCGGCGGCACGTGAATCGTGATCGTCGAGATGCGATAGAAAAGGTCGTCGCGCAACAGCCCGTCGCGAATCGCATCCGCCGGCGGACGATTTGTCGAACACACGAGCCGGAAATCGACGGCGTACGTCTTCTCCGAACCGATCTTGCGATAACTTCTCTCCTGCAACACGCGCAACAGCTTCGGCTGCAACTCGATCGGCATCTCGGCGATTTCGTCCAGCATCAGCGAACCGCCCGCCGCGTGTTGGACCAGTCCTTCTTTGTCGGCGTGCGCGCCGGTGAACGCGCCCTTCGTGTGGCCGAACAGCTCCGACTCGATCAGCTCCTTCGGCAGCGCCGCGCAGTTTACTTTGATAAACGGTTTCTTCGATCGCAGCGACTGGTAGTGAATGGCATTCGCGATCAACTCTTTGCCGGTTCCCGACTCGCCGACGATCAAGACATTCGCGTCAGACTTCGCCACCGACTCGATCGTTTCGTAAATCTGCTGCATCGGCTTCGACGCGCCGATGATGTTGAAATACTCGGCGCGCGTGGACAGTTGCCGCCGCATATTTGCCGTCTCCGCAACCAGTTCGCGGCGCTCCAGCGCCTTCTCGACCAGCGGTTGCAGCTCCTCAAAATCGAACGGCTTTTCGACGAAATAAAACGCGCCCGCTTTCGTTGCTTCGACGGCTTTCTGCACTGTCCCATAACCAGTGACGACGATGACTTCCGAGGTCGGCCGCGCGTCTTTCATGTGACGCAGCACTTCGAGCCCGTCCATGTCAGGCAGTTGCAAGTCGCAGATCGCCAGATGATGCGCGCCCTGGTCGAACAGTTCGATAGCGGCAGCGCCCGTCGCCGCCGTGTCGACCGAGTAACCTTCCTCCATGAAATTTTGTCGTAGCGAGTCGGCCATCATCGGCTCGTCGTCCACAACAAGAATTCGCACTTCTTTGTTCTCCACCTTTCTCTCCTCTCTCGAAATCGCCGCGCTTTGGGGCACCATTTTGGTTCTTACTCCCTTATCCGAAAGAATTAGAAACTAATCTGATTGAGATCCCGACAGCGGAAGCATGACCACAAACTTGCGATCGTCGAGCTCCGCCGAGCCTCCATGGCTTTCAATAATCTTTCTTGCCAACGACAGCCGGATCTCATCGCTGCCGGCAAAGGACCTGAATGGATCGTGATCGAGGTTTCGCAGCCCGGACCATTCAATGACGGCGTTCCTGTCGTCGCTTTTGACCGAAACATTGATCGCGCCCGCTCCGTCGTTGTTCTGTTTGAGCTTGACGGCGCCGGCAAACAGCCAACGAAAGGCGTCGGTGAGCTTCGAGTGGTCAAACTCGCCTTTAATCGATTCGGCCTGGGTGTCGCAAACGACCTGCGCCTCGCCGTCCTGGTAACTTGAGCACAGATTGCGGAGCACTTTTGCCACCTCGAAGCCCGGCTGTTTCTTCAGTTCCATCTCGCGGCCAAACTCGACGATGGTCGAAAGATCGGCGGCCGCGCGATCCAGCCCACTGAGCAGCTTGAGCACCGTTTCCTGCTCATCCGGGGGCCGCTCGCCTTTTTCGATCCGCTTCCTCAGGAACGTGGCATACAGTTTGAGGCCATTGAGCTGGTTCTTGAGGTCGTGGATGATTTGAATTGAAGCTCGCCCGAGGTCCTGAAGCGATTCAGTATCTTCTTTACGCGACATTGATGCCTTCATCGGATGCGAAAACTCTCTCAGCTCTTCTTCGGGGGCTGTAGGGGGAGGGAACCTCACGCCGGACCAAGTGTACTAAAGCGACTGTGGTCCAGCGCATTTTTGTGTTGCGTTTCAGTGCGGGATGTTAACAAAAAAAGCGCGCGTATTCTAGTGATACAGTAAAATCAACAACTTGGAAGGGCTGGAGCGTCCAGATTACGCTCAGTTAGGGCACCGAATGGAAAGTCAGGAACAGACCGAAACCATCCTCTTGGTGGAGGACACTGAGGACAACCGGTTCATGATGCGGCGTCTTCTTGAGATGTCCGGGTATCGCGTCGTCGAGGCGACGAACGGCGAGGAGGCGGTCCGGCTGGCTCAATCTGAACGCCCGGATCTCATTTTGATGGACCTGAGCCTTCCGGTTGTCGACGGCCTGGCAGCGACGCGCGCCATCCGAAAACTCGACGGCTTTAAGGAGATGCCGATCGTCGCCGTCTCAGCACACGCCACCTCCGATTTTCAGTCGGAAGCCCTCGCCGCCGGCTGCAACAGTTACATTACCAAGCCGATAGATTTCAGCCAGTTGGAGACTTTGATCGCGCGGCTGCTTGGGAAGTAGGGCTGTGATTTTATACAATTCGGGTCACTATGGCCTCTCCGGATCGGCGAATCGAAGCGAGTGAGTCCAACAAAACTCTGATCATAATCGTGGCTGTGGCCGCGGCGGTGGTGATCGCGCTCTTCTTTTACGTCCTGATGCGCGCCAGCGCCGGGCGCGTTGAAGGCGAGCCCACTTTGCAGGGCGCGATACGCGCAGGCTCACCGGAGTTCGATAAAAACAAGCCGAACATCGTGCTGGATGAGCCGGAAGCGTTCGAAGCGAAACGCGCGCTCGGCGATCTGACGATGACGCTCCGTACGACGGCCCGTAATCTCACGGGGAAGACGCTCACCGGCCTCGAAATAAACGCCGCGGTTGTCGATTACGACGGAAAGCCCATCAAGCAGCGAACGGTCGTCGTAGTGCCGGCGCGTCAGCCGGAGTTGGCGCCGAACAAGACGATGCTCGTGCAGGTGATGCTCGAAGGAATGAGCGACACAGACCCGCGCGCGAACATCAAGATGGAAGTGACGGGCTTTAAGTTTAAGGACTAGTAGTTTCCCGCAAAGGCGCAAAGGCGCAAAGGCGGAAAGGCGCAGAGTCCTTAAGAGGACTGACAGAAGTTTTTTCGCGCAAAGCAGAGAGAATTCTTCTTTGCGTCTTTGCGCCTTTGCGGGAAACTACTGATCACTCCAAAAACAGCTCTTCCAGCGACTGCTTCACGGGTTGAATCGAAACGACCTTCCCACCTGTTTTTCTCAAAGCCGCCAGCACGTTTTCGATCTCATGTTCGCCCGCGATCTCGATTCTTAGACCGACCGGCGTTGCCGAGACGTCTGAGTTCTTAAGTTCCGCGCGTAAGACCGCCAGCTCAGCGCCGCCGGCGAGGATTTCCATGCGGTTCGGATCGCCGGTGCGACGGCGCAGCTCGTCGAGGTGTCCGACCTGGGCCAATCGTCCGCGTTTCAGAATCGCGACCCGATCGCAGAGCACTTCGATGTCCGACAGGATGTGCGAGCACATGAAGACGGTCTTGCCGTC